>JBAVOG010000283.1:0-2237 GCA_049691875.1 Burkholderiales bacterium
AGCGGTGTTTGCGCTCCTGCGTGGGCATGGCATCGGGCTGCGCGAGCGCGTCGGCGCGACGCTCGAGATCGAGTCGGGCGCGAACGATCCGATGGCGGTATTTCTGACACTGACGCTCATCGATGCCGTCGCCTCCGTCAATTCGCTGAGCACCTGGGGGTTGGTCGGTGATTTCCTCTGGGATCTCGGGCTGGGCGCAGTCGGCGGCGTCGTCGGAGGCCGCATCCTCGCCTGGATGCTGGGGCACACCAGGTTGTCGCCGGGGCTTGCGCCGCTCTTCGTGTCGGCGACCGGAATCTGCATCTTTGCGCTCGTCAATACCGGCGGAGGCAGCGGGCTCCTGGCGGTGTATCTCGCCGGCATCGTCGTGGGCAACAGCCGGCCACCGGGCCTTGCCCGAATCCTGAGTGTCCACGACGGGCTCGCCTGGCTCATGCAGATCGGCATGTTCCTGATTCTCGGTTTGCTGGTCGAACCGGACGAGTTCGTCCCGCTGGCGCCGGCAGCCCTCGCGGTGGCCGCCGTGCTCATTCTCGTCGCGCGACCGGTGGCCGTGGCCACCTGCCTTGCGCCGTTCCGGTTCGCACCGCGCGAACAGGCCTTCGTCGCGTGGGTAGGACTGCGCGGCGCCGTGCCGATCATTCTCGCGATGTTTCCGTTGCTTGCGGGACTCCCGCACGCGCGCGAAATCTTCAACGTCGCGTTCTGCGTGGTCCTCGTATCTCTCGCGCTTCAGGGGTGGTCGCTGCCCGCTGTCGCACGCTGGCTCGGCGTCGAACGGGAACCGCGCGCGCGACCGGTATTGTCCACGGAAAGGAGAAAGTGATGAATTTTCGCATGGTCCAATGTCTCGGGGTGAAATCGATCCTGGCGGTCGGCGTGCTGGCAGCAGTGCTCGTCGCCGGCGGCTGTGCGGCGACTTCGCGCGCGCCAAGTGCTCACGAAAGTGGATTCCTCGGCGCCGACTATGACCTGCTCAGGCCCGGAGACAGGAAGCAGGCCCAGCTCGTCTATCTCCGGTCTGGCGTCAGCTGGGCGACCTACAAGAACGTTCTCCTCGACCCGGTTACCGTGTGGAAGGGCAAGGAATCCACCGGCCAGGGCATTTCGGCCACCGACGAGCAAATCCTCGTGAATTACTTCTACAGCGTGATCCGCGGTGCGCTGGAGAAGGAGGGCTTCATGCTGGTGAGTGTGCCCCAGCCCGGAACGTTGCGCGTGAAAGTCGCCATCACCAAGGCCGAGGAGTCCAACGTGGGAATGAACGTCGTGTCCACGGTGGTGCCGGCGTTGCACGCGCTTTCTTCGCTCGACCAGCTTGCCACGGGGAAGCCCGCATTCGTCGGCGAAGCGCAGATCGAGGTCAAGGTCACCGACTCCGTGACCGGACAGCTCCTGGCGGCGGGCATCGATCATCGCGTGGGCGGAAAGGCGCTCGACGCCTCGATGCTCATGTCATGGGGCGACGTCGAGGCCATGATGCGGCTGTGGGCGGGTCATGGCACCTACAATCTCTGCCGCCTGCAGAACCGCGCCAACTGCGTGCCGCCTGCAACCCAGTGAGGCGACTGGAGCCCTGAGCGCTCAGTCGCCGGTTCCCGTGGCCTGCTCGAAGTTCGAGCGCGCTTCCCAGAAGCCGAGCACGCTCTGACGGTACTGGTCGTTCGCCTGGGCGAGCGAGGCCTGCGCCGAGAGGAGATCCTTGAGCAGCGCGGTCTGCTGCCGGAAGCCCCGCATCGTGACCTGCAACTGCGCGCGGGCGGCTTCGCGGTTCAGCTCGGCGACCTTGAGGTAGTTCCGGGCATCCTCGAGCTTGCGGAACGTGCTGTTGACGTTCAGCACGACCTGGGAGGCGAGATCGTCGGCGGAGTTCTGCGCCTGGGCGCGCGCCCGCTCGAGCTGCGCGATGTCGTGCTGCTTCTGGCCCCAGTCGAAGACGTTCCAGCTGAATTCGAGGCCGACGTAGGAGATGCTCTGCGGGAGCACGTCGCTCGTCACCGGTGCGATGTACTTGTAGACGAGACTCACGTCAGGGATGTATTCGGCGCGCTTGAGCGAGACGTTGTAGTCCGCGTACGTGATGTTCAGCTTGGCCTTCTGCAGGTCCGGCCGCTGGCGCAGGGCCGCCGCGCGCGCCGCCGCGAGATCGTTCTGCAGCGGAGTCGCCGACGGAACCTCGCGGACCGCGAAGGGCGTCTCCGGATCGCGCCCGAGCAGGTAGTTGAGGTTCTCCTTCT
>JBAVOG010000284.1:0-2425 GCA_049691875.1 Burkholderiales bacterium
CCCATCACCGCGCTCGTCGGTTTTCTCATCGGAATCGTGCTGAGCTATCTCTCGGCCGAGCAGCTGCGCACTTTCGGCGCCGGAATCTATGTCATCAACATCGTCGGCATCGGGATCATTCGCGAGCTCGGACCGGTGCTTGCGGCGATCCTAGTCGCCGGACGCTCCGGGTCGGCGATCACTGCGCAGCTCGGCGTGATGCGGGTCACCGAGGAGCTCGACGCGCTCAACGTGATGGGAATTCCCGCCGGTGTCCGGCTCATCCTGCCGAAGGTCTTGGGGCTCTCGATCGCGGTGCCGCTGCTGGTCGTGTGGACCAGCGCAATCGCGCTCATCGGCGCGATGCTCGCTGCGCGACTCGAGCTCGACATCAGCTTCACCCTGTTCCTGCAAACGCTGCCGGTCGCGGTTCCGACCGCAAATCTCTGGCTCGGACTCGGAAAGGGCGCAGTGTTCGGTGCGCTGATCGCGCTGACCGCTTGCCACTTCGGCCTGCGCATCCGGCCGAACACCGAGAGTCTCGGTGCCGGCACCACCCAATCGGTGGTCAGCGCGATCACGATCGTGCTCATCGTCGACTCGCTGTTCGCGGTCGCGTTCTCCCACATCGGCCTCGAGCTCCGGAGCTGAGCACGTGGCGGACAAGACTATGGCACCCCCTCGGCAGGTCCCCGGATCCGGGACGTCCAGGAGGGCGGCTGTGCGTCTGCCACCAAGGACGCCGGAACGACCCGTCCTAGCCGTCAAGGGGCTCTGGACCGAGTTCAGCGGCCACGTCGTCCACCGCGGCATCGACCTCACGCTGGATGCGGGCGAGATTCTCGCGCTCGTCGGTGGGTCGGGGAGCGGCAAGACGACACTGCTCCGGCAGATGGTCGGGCTCGAGCGTCCCAGCCGCGGCAGTGTGGAGGTTTTCGGCTTCGACCTGCGGCGCGCCCCCGCAGCGATACGCGCGAAGATCCGCAAGCGCTGGGGTGTGCTATTCCAGGAAGGCGCGCTCTACAGCGCACTATCCGTCTACGACAACCTCGCGCTCCCGCTGCGCGAGCTGCGCGCGTTCGAAGAGGATTTCATACGCGACCTGGTGCTGCTCAAGCTCGACATGGTCGATATCGAGCGGCGCCACGCCGACCGGATGCCGTCCGAGCTCTCGGGCGGGATGGTGAAGCGCGTCGCCCTCGCGCGCGCGCTGGTGCTCGAACCCGAGCTGCTGTTCCTGGACGAACCGACCGCGGGGCTCGATCCAGACCGCAGCGAAAGCTTCGTGAGCCTGCTCGCATCCCTGCGCGACCGGCTGGGGCTCACGGTGGTCATGGTCACGCACGACCTCGACACGCTCGTCTCGCTTGCCGATCGCGTCGCCGTCCTGTACATGGGCGAGCTGCTCACGATCGGTCCGGTGTCGGAAGTGGTACGCGTCGACCATCCTTTCATCCGCAACTTCTTCGGCGGCGACCGCGGCAAGCGTGCATTGAGCGCGCTCGAGCCTGCGGCCATCGCCGCCAACTGAGCAATCGGGAGAACGAAATGGAAAACAGAGCCTATGCGCTGGCCGCCGGAGCGTTCGTCCTGCTCCTCGGCATCGCGCTCGTTGCAGGCGTGCTCTGGCTCAACCGTGACGAGCGCGTCGGCGGTGCGCCCTACGTCGTGACGACGACGCGCCCGGTTTCGGGACTCAAGGTCGAGGCGCCGGTGCGCTTTCGCGGCGTCGACGTCGGCAAGGTCGAGACCATTCGATTCGATCCGGCCGAGCCCGGCCGCGTCGTGGTCGGCATCACGATCGATCCCGACGCGCCCATCACGCGCGGCACCTACGCGCAGCTCGGCTTCCAGGGCGTCACCGGACTCTCGTTCGTGCAGCTCGACGACGACGGCTCTGCGCGCGAGCGCCTCGCGACCTCGGCCGAGTCGCCGGCGAGCATTCCGATGCGGCCGTCCCTGTTCGACACCGGCGAAGGAATCGTCACGGCGCTCGGCGAGGTGGCCGACCGCATGAAAAAGCTGCTCGACGACGAGAACCAGAAGGTGCTCATCGGCATGCTCGGCAGGATCGACGCCGCATCTGCGCAGGCGACGAAGCTCGCCGCGAGCCTGGAGCCGGCCGCGGATTCACTCGCGCCACTTCTCGCGGACACGCGCGTCACGGTGAACGACGTGCGTGCAGCGGTGAACGAGGCGCGGGGCGCGGTGAAGCGCGCGGAGATCATGGTCGATTCGATGACCCAGCTCGCGGCGCGATACGAGGAACGCGCGCCCGCGCTCGGCCAGGTCGGCGACAATGCAGCCGACGTCGGTGCGGCGGCACGCGCACTCAACGACGACACCCTGCCACGCCTGAACGTGCTGGCTGACGACTTGCGACACGAAGTGCGCGTGCTAGATCGGGTGCTGACCGGACTCGCCGACCAGCCGGACAGCCTCGTGT
>JBAVOG010000285.1:0-2338 GCA_049691875.1 Burkholderiales bacterium
TGGGCCTGTTTCGGGCGATCGAGATTGAGTGTCGGATCGCGGCCGATCCGATTCCCGCGCAGAGCGAATTGATAGAAGCGCTTCAGACTCGAATGCAGACGCGCCTGGCTGGACGCCCGGAGGCTGGTGCCCCCGCCGCCATGGCGGAATTCGAGGTACCTAAGCACATCGGTTTCGCGGACGGAGAGGAGATCGCCGTCGCGCCTGGCTAGCCACTCGGAAAATAGCCGCAGATCGCGCCGGTACGACTCCAGCGTGGCCTTCGCGAGGCCGTCTTCGAGCCAGACTTGATCGCAGAATTCGTCGAGAAGCGCCGCGTCCGCCGTACCGTGTCCGGTTTGCGGCGCGACGCTGCCGTCAGGCTGCAACCTTCACCCCTTCGTGACGGAGCAACCATCGCTTCACCGCGACGTGGAACCCCGCATCATGGTGCGCGAATCCGCCGATGCCGCTCGCCGCGACGACGCGGTGACAGGGAATCGCGAGCGGGAACCGGTTTGCGCCACAGGCCTGGCCGACCGGCCGAGGTGACGAGCCGAGGTCGCCGGCGAGCTCCCCGTACGAGCGCGTCCGGCCACGCGGGATCGCGGAAATCAACCGCCAGACGCCGCGCTGGAAGGGAGTGCCGGCCGGCCCGAGCGGCAGATCGAACGCAAAATCCGGGTCAGCCAGGTAACGTGCGACCTGCTCGGACGCCGCCTCGGCGACGCGGTCGAGCGGCGCCAGCTCGCCCGCAGATGGGGGCAAGTACACGATTTCCGCGACCGAATCGCCATCCGTCCGGATGCCGACGATTCCGAAGGGCGCGGACAGGCGAGCGCTGAATGCGACTGGATTCACGATGCCAGGCGACGTTATGCGCTCGGGGCGCGAGCGTCAACCGGGTCGAACGCACCCTTCCCTTCCCGACCGATCCGTGGACTTTCTGCGCGTTCCCGCGGGGAAAAGTGGAGCCACGCGTGCCGTACTGCTAGAATCGAGGGCTTTTTGCTCGCCTCCCGTCCGGGACCCCTCGGACGCACGGCGAGCGCTAACACGGAAACCATGCCAAGACCGATTCGTAACGTCGCCATCATTGCCCACGTCGACCACGGCAAGACCACGCTGGTCGACAAGCTGCTGCGCCAGGCGGGAACGTTCCGCGCGAACCAGCAGATCGAGGAGCGCGTCATGGACTCCAACGACCTGGAGCGCGAGCGCGGCATCACCATCCTGGCAAAGAACTGCGCGATCGAGTACGCCGGCGTGCACATCAACATCGTGGACACGCCGGGACACGCGGATTTTGGCGGCGAGGTGGAGCGCGTGCTCGGCATGGTCGATGGGGTGCTCCTTCTCGTGGACGCCGTCGAAGGTCCGATGCCCCAGACGCGCTTCGTCACTCGCAAGGCGCTGGCGCTCGGTCTGCGGCCGATCGTCGTGGTCAACAAGGTCGACCGCGACGGGGCCCGCCCCGATTGGGTGGTGAATCACACGTTCGAGCTCTTCGACAAGCTCGGCGCGACCGAGGAACAGCTCGATTTTCCGGTCGTCTATGCGTCCGCGCTCGAGGGCTGGGCCACGCGCGATTGGCGCGAACCGGGCGGCGACCTGCGGCCGCTGTTCGATGCGATTCTCGCGCACGTGCCGGCGCCCGCCGAGGACGATACGGACGGCCCGCTGCAGCTCCGCATCCACTCGCTCGACTACTCGAGCTACGTCGGACGGATCGGCATTGGCAAGGTGAGCCGGGGGCGTATCGCGCCCGCGACTGACGTCGCAGTCATGTACGGCGACGAGTTCGTCGGCAAGGCACGGGTGGGTCAGGTGCTCGGCTTCAAGGGGCTCGAACGGACCGCGATGGCCGAGGCCGTCGCGGGGGACATCGTGCTCGTCACCGGAATCGACGAGCTTTCCATCGGCGCGACGATTTCCGACCCGGAGCGGCCTGCTGGACTCCCGCCCCTCAAGGTCGACGAGCCGACGCTCACGATGAATTTCCAGGTGAACACATCGCCGCTCGCCGGCCAGGACGGCAAGTACGTGACGAGCCGGCAGATGCGCGAGCGGCTGCACCGCGAGCTGCTCACCAACATGGCGCTGCGCGTCGAGGAGACCGGCGACAGCGACGTGTTCCTCGTTTCGGGGCGCGGCGAGCTGCATCTCACCATCCTCATCGAGACACTGCGCCGCGAGGGCTACGAGCTCGCGGCCGGCCGCCCGCGCGTGATCACGCGGACGATCGACGGCGTGATGTGCGAGCCCTACGAGCTGCTCACGGTCGATGTCGAGGACGCGCATCAGGGGGGCGTGATGGAAGCGCTCGGCACCCGTCGCGGCGAGCTGGTCGAGATGGTTC
>JBAVOG010000286.1:0-3050 GCA_049691875.1 Burkholderiales bacterium
CCTCAGCAAGGCGTGCCCAAGACCGGCCCCGGTCGCTGGTTGGCGCCGCTGGCGGGCCTCGCGGCCGGCCTGGGCCTGGCTTATCTCTTCGGCGATCAGATGGGAACGCTCCTGACGGCTCTCCTGATCGGGGTCGCTATCGTGGTCCTGCTCGGGTTCGTGATGCGGGCCCTGCGCCCGCGCATGGAGTCGCAGGCACAGAACATGCAGTACGCGGGATTGGGACGCGAGACGGTGGCCGCGCCGCCGCCTTCGCAGATGCCCAACCTGGCGCCTGTCCCCGGATACGGCCCGCCCGCCACTGCGCGGATTCCCGCCGGATTCGACTCGGACGGCTTCCTGCGCCAGGCGCGCAAGAGCTTCAACGTCATGCAGGTTGCGAACGATCGCGGCGACCTCGAGTCGATTCGCAATCTCGTCACCGAGGAGATGTTCGAGGCGCTCGCGAGCGATATCTCGGCGCACAGCGCCGCGGGCGGCCACACCGACGTCGTGACGCTGAACGCGGAGCTGCTCGAGGTGGTGACCGAGAATGGCATGCACTGGGCGAGCATCCGCTTCTCCGGCATGCTGCGCGAGGAGCGAGACGGCGCGCCGACGCCCTTCGACGAGGTCTGGAATCTGCAGAAGCCCGAGAAGGGTCAGTCCGGTTGGCTGCTGGCCGGAATTCAGCAGGTATCCTGAGCCTTCGTCATGGCGAAAAAAGCCGCCCTGGAGGCGGCTTTTTCCTTGTGCAACGACTGGGTCGTGCACGTCGCTTCCCCGGATAGAAGGTCGCGAACAGGAGGAACCCCCCCTGGTTTCCTCCCGTTACCCTCCTTCCCGGTACGCCGGTGGGCGCGCGGGTGTCATAATTGGCGCATCCCCGGCTGAAACAGGAGAGGACCCATGGCGCATACCTTCGAGGAACTCAAGAAGAAGAAGGTCACCGAGCTGCGCGAGATCGCGAAGGGTCTCGAGCACGAAGCGGTGAAGGGCTATACCCAGCTCAACAAGGATCACCTGCTCAAGGCGCTTTGCACGGCGCTCGGCGTCGACATGCACGCGCATCATCACGCCGAGGGAATCGACAAACAGAAGGTCAAGACGCGCATCAATGAGCTGAAGAAGAAGCGCGACGAGATCCTCGCCTCGAAGGAACGTGACGGCCTGCGTCCGGTCCTGCGCGAGATCCACGGCCTGAAGCACGCTCTGCGCCGCGCGACCGTCTGAGCGCGCCACGGCGCGCATCTTCCGCCGCGCGAGCCCGCGCCGATGCGATATTTCGAAAGCGTCCTGGATCTCGTCGGCCGCACGCCCCTGGTGCGGCTCAACCGCGTCGTGTCGCCGGACATGGCGACCGTCTACGCGAAGCTCGAGTACCTCAATCCGGGCGGTTCGGTAAAAGACCGGATCGCGGTCAACATCGTCAAGCGCGCCGAAGCGGCCGGCCTCCTCAAGCCAGGCGCCACGCTGGTCGAGAGCACTTCGGGCAACACCGGTCTCGGGCTTGCCATGGTCGCAAGCGCGCGCGGCTACCGCTGCATCTTCACGATGCCGGACAAGATGAGCAAGGAGAAGATCGACATGCTCAAGGCGTACGGCGCGGAGGTGGTGATCACGCGCACCGAGCTGCCGCACGATCATCCCGAGAGCTACGTCGAGACCGCGAAACGCATTGCGCGCGAGACGCCGGACGCCTTCTACACGGACCAGTACTTCAACATGGCGAACCCGGAGGCGCACTATCTCACTACCGGTCCAGAGATCTGGGAGGACACCGACGGACTGATCGATTGCCTGGTGGGCGGGATCGGAACCGGCGGTACGATCTCCGGTTCCGCGAAGTTCCTCAAGGAAAAGGCCGCGGCGGCCGGGCGCACCGTGCGCGTCGTCTGCCCGGACCCGCGCGGCAGCATCTATCACGATCTCTATTACAAGGGCACCGCGCCCAAGCCGTCGATATATCGGGTGGAGGGCATCGGCCACGACTTCATGGTGGGCACGCTCGATTTCTCGGTGATCGACGAGATCGTGGAGGTGTCGGATCGCGACTCGTTCCACACCACGCGCCGGTTGGCGCGCGAAGAAGGAATCTTTTCGGGAGGGTCGACCGGCACCGCGCTGTGGGGCGCCCTCAGGGTCGCACGCGAGCTCGGCCCCGGCAAGATCGTCGTCGTGATCATCCCGGACTCGGGCGATCGCTATCTCAGCAAGCTCTACAGCGATGCGTGGATGGAGGACATGGGCTTCGTCGGGCCAAGCGACCGCCTGGGGACCGTGCGCGACATCCTGAAATTCAAGGGCGGAAAGGTCGAGTTCGCGGCGGCCAGCGAAACCATCGGCCACGTGGCGAGCCGCATGTCGGAGCTCGGATTTTCGCAGCTGCCACTGCAGGGCGATGGCGCGCTGCGCATGGTCCACGAGCTCGACATCTTGCAGGCGCTCGTGAGCGGTCGCTGCACCGCGAACGATCCGGTCAGCAGCGTTGCCGGGGTTCTGGAAGGACAGGTCACGCTCGATGACCCCTTGACGGCCGTGCAGTCGGTGTTCGATGCGCACAACGTGGCCGTTGCCGTCGAGGGAGGCAAGGCGGTTGGCATCATCAGCAAGATCGACGTGGTCCAGTTCCTGGCTGCGCGGCGCAAGTGAGGCGACACGCATGACCTCGCTCGCATGATCGATTCCCCCGCCGTGGCGGTCATCAATCACCTGCTGGCTCGCGAGCAGTGGGCGCGTGACCGGCTCGCGCCGTTTGCCGGCCGGCGCGCGCGGTTTCGTATCGCCCCGCTGCCGGATCTCGTTGTGGAGATCGATGAATCGGGGCTGGTGGCGGCCGGCACCGCCGAGGACGTTGCGCTGACGCTGACGATTCCACCGGCGGCGTTGCCGCGCATCCTCGCGCGGGACGAAGCCGCCCTGCGTGAAGTGGGTCTGGACGGCGATGCAGGGCTGGCCAGTACCGTCCAGTTCCTGTTTCAAAACCTGCGCTGGGACGTCGAGGAAGACCTCTCGCGCGTGGTCGGCGACGTCGTCGCGCATCGCATGGCGGGTGCTGCGCGCGCCTTCGC
>JBAVOG010000287.1:0-4056 GCA_049691875.1 Burkholderiales bacterium
CGCCACGACTGCGCCAAACCCGGACAGGCTCGCCACGTTGAAGATGGGCAGGACGGATGCGTTGGCGCCCGCATCCAGGCTCTTGCGCAGCTCGGGAAGGCGAGCGCGGTTGAGCAGCACCAGCACCACGGACGCGACGATAAGCGCCGTCACCACCGACCAGATGCCGCTGACGGACTGGAGCGAGACTCCGCCCCAGCGTGCTTCGGCGAGGAACGACGTGTCGAGCCGCGGCAGGATGACCCAGGTCATCAACAGATTGATCGCGAGCACGACCGGTATCGGCGCCACCGCGATCGCGAACGACGGGAGGCGTTCGCTGCGCTGACCGTGCGGCAGCTCCGCAGGGTCGAACGCATCGGTGTCGATCGAGCGCTCGCGGGCCAGCTCCGTGTCCGTGTTTGCCTGCGTATCCGGTCCATAGCCCTCTCCATTGCGGCGGGCAGCCGCCTCCACGCGGCCCAGCCACCAGAGTCCGAAGCCGAGGGTCAGTGCGGCCGCCACAATGCCGAGGCCCGGCGCCGCAAAGATCGTGGTGCCGAAGTGCGGCATGGGGATCGCGTTCTGGATCGCGGGCGTGCCTGGCAGCGCGGTCATCGTGAAAGTGAAGGCGCCGAGCGCGATCGCCGGCGGGATCAGTCGGTGCGGAACGGCCGCTTGCCGGAAGAGCGCCGCGGCCACCGGGAAAAGCGCGAAGGACACCACGAAGAGGCTCACGCCGCCGTACGTGAGCAACGCGCACGCAAGCACCACCGCAAGCACTGCACGCGCTGCCCCCAGCCGCTCGGTGATGGCGCGCGCGATCGCCAGGGCAGATCCGCTGTCGTCCATCAGCTTGCCGAACACGGCGCCGAGCAGGAAGAGCGGAAAGAACTGGACGATGAAGCGCCCGGCCCCGGCCATGAGCGTCTGGGTCCAGTGCGCGAGCAGCGGCTCGCCGGAGAATGCCGCGGCGACCAGCGCCGCCAAGGGCGCGGCGAGCAGGAGACTGAAGCCGCGATACGCGAGCCAGATGATCAGGCCGATCGCAAGCAGGATCCCGAAGAGCCCAATGAGGTCAGCGCTCGTCATCGCGACGCCTCCGGGCAAGGTCCGGAGTCAGGAGTTCGTCGAGCATTTGCGCCGACGGACGGGCGCAGGACATGAAGTTCCCGCATCGGACCATCCCCGTTTCGCGAAACGGTTGGGATGGGGCGGATACTGCCGTATCGGGTTGCCCTAGGCAATAGCGCCTCCCGGAAGAGCTCGCACGCGTTGGTGCCCGATCTCACCTATGAAACGGGAGCGTGCCTGAGAGCCTTTGCTTGCCGAGGTCGGGGCGGTGTGGCAGTGTGAACGCCGTCTCGCAATCGTCCCGTCTGCTGCGGGGCGGCATCGACAGGAGGTCACCATGTTGAAAGGCAAAGTGGCGCTCGTGACCGGTTCCACGAGCGGGATCGGCCTGGGCATCGCGAAGGCGCTCGCCGCCGACGGCGCCAATCTCGTTCTCAACGGGTTCGGCGACAAGCAGGCGATTGATCAGCTCTGCAAGGATGTCGCGAAGACGCACGGCGTGAAGGTGAGCCACAGTGGTGCGGACATGATGAAACCCGCGGAAATCGCCGCGATGATCGAGACGGCGACCCGCGAGCACGGTCGCGTGGACATCGTGGTCAACAACGCCGGCATTCAGCACGTCGCGCCGGTGCACGAGTTCCCGGTGGATCGCTGGGATGCGGTGATCGCCATCAACCTGACCGCTCCGTTCCTGATCACGCGCGCCGTCCTGCCGCAAATGTTCGAGCGCAAGTGGGGGCGCATCATCAATATCGCCTCCACCCACGGGCTGGTCGCCTCGGCGGAGAAGTCCGCCTACGTTGCCTCCAAGCACGGGATCCTCGGGTTCACCAAGGCGGTCGCGCTGGAGACCGCCACCACCGGCGTGACCTGCAACGCGATCTGCCCGGGATGGGTGCTCACGCCGCTCGTGCAGAAGCAGATCGACGATCTCGCCGCGCGCGAGAAGCTGTCGCCTGAAGATGCGAAGGTCAAGCTGCTCGCCGAGAAGCAGCCCTCGCTAGAGTTCACCACGCCGGAGCAGCTGGGGGCGCTTGCCGTGTTCCTCTGCTCCGATGCGGCCGTGAACATCCGCGGCGCCGAAGTGCCGGTCGACGGCGGCTGGGTGGCGCGCTGACGGTTGCTCAGGTTCCGGCAGGTCAGTGACGCCCCGGGACGTGCCGCGTCGTTCATCGGCGGCCGCAAACCCTATCTGAAGGCGTGAACATGGGCCTGCTCGGCATCCTGCTCGGCCTCGCCGCTCTCGTCTGGCTGTCGTTCCGCGGCTGGAGCGTGCTCATCCTCGCGCCGCTGGCGGGACTGGTTGTCGCGCTCGCCGGCGGCGAGCCGCTGCTCGCGCACTGGACGCAGACGTTCATGGGCGCGGCGGCCGGGTTCCTGGCGCAGTTCTTTCCGCTCTTTCTGCTCGGAGCGCTGTTCGGGAAGCTGATGGAAGACAGCGGTTCGATCGCGGCGATCGCGCAGTTTCTGACCGAGAAGCTCGGGGCGAAGCGCGCGATCCTGGCGGTTGTCATAGCCGGCGCGCTGGTCACGTACGGGGGCGTCAGCCTCTTCGTCGCGTTCTTCGTGCTCGGGCCGATGGCCCAGGCGCTGTTTCGCGCGGCGGACATCCCGGGCCGGCTCATGCCGCCGGCGATCGCGCTCGGCACGTTGACGTTCACGATGACCGGGCTGCCGGGCACGCCGGCGATCCAGAACGCGATTCCGATGCCGTTCTTCGGCACCACGCCCTTCGCCGCGCCCGGCCTGGGCCTGATCGCGTCGGCCATGATGCTCGGATTCGGCCTTTGGTGGCTGGGACGAGTGGAGGCCAGGGCGCGCCGCAGAGGCGAAGGCTACGGCGCCATAGCGGTGTCGGTCGACGCGGCCGCCGAAAGCCCCCTCGTGCGGGAGCGCGCCACGACCGCGAGCACGTTCGACCCGCCGGAGGTGCATCGCGGGCACGCGGTCGGCAAGCCTCCCGGCATCGTCATAGCGATGTTACCGCTCGCCGTGGTTGTGCTGGTCAATCTCGTCATGTCCCTGGGGGTGCTGCCGCGCCTCGACACGAACTTCCTCGCGGAGGATCGCTGGGGCGGGGTCACCCTCGCGTCCGTCAGCGGCGTGTGGTCGGTGGTCGTGGCGCTCGCGTCCGCCAGCGTGGTTCTCGTCGTCCTCAACCGCGGACGGCTGAGCGGCCTGCGCGAGAGCGTGGACGCGGGCGCGAACGCCTCGGCGCTGCCCGTGCTGAGCGTGGCGAGCCTGGTCGGCTTCGGTTCCGTCGTGGCGGCGATGCCGGCGTTCGCGGTCGTGAGCGACTGGGTGCTCTCGATCGAGGGCGGGCCGCTGGTCTCGCTTGCCGTGTCCACCAACATCCTCGCCGGACTCACCGGTTCCGCATCCGGCGGCCTGACCATCGCGCTCAACGCACTCGGTGGCCCGTACATGCAGCTTGCGACGGAGCTCGGCATCGATCCTGCGCTCATGCACCGGGTCGCGTCGCTCGCTGCCGGCACGCTCGACAGCCTGCCGCACAACGGCGCGGTGGTGACGCTGCTCGCCGTCTGCGGCGCGACGCACAAGCAAAGCTACCTCCACATCATGATGGTCGACATGGTCGGCCCGGCGATCGGGCTCGTCGCGGTGATCGTGCTCGGGTCGACCTTCGGGTCGTTCTGACGCTTGGCTGTGCCGATCACACGCACACGCTGACGAGCAGCGGCGGACCGAGCGTGAGGATGGTGGCGACGAAGGCGACGATCAGCGTCCAGACGATCACCGTTTGCAGGAACGTGCCGAGCTCCCCGGAGTCGGGATCCGGCCCGGTCCGCGCCATCGCGCGCCACATCCAGCCGATCACGATCAGGTGCGCGAGCAGCACCAGGACGAGGCCGAGGCGCAGCGGGCCGACGGGCCAGGCGAACGCACATCCGATGGCATGGAGAGCGTAGAGGATGACGAGCGCGCTGCACCAGACGCCGAATCCCGCCGCGAGCCACCAGAGGCGGCCGGGTGCAATGG
>JBAVOG010000288.1:0-3299 GCA_049691875.1 Burkholderiales bacterium
CTACTACGCCGTTTCATGCTACCCCACCTCGCTATGTGCTTGAGAACTCGAAGGTCGCTTGTTCGGCTGCCGGTAACGCGGGGTTGCTATTGCGATCGCTGACGCGTTGGACGAGCGTGCGCGCCGCTTGAGTTTCCAGCTCGTGCCGGTTGAACACCCAAGGACCGTCTGGAAACGGGTGCTCTGCTTGGATTTCCCCTCGTTCAACGGCAAGACGCAGTGTCCTCGCGCTGACGCCCAAGAGATTCGCCGCATTCGTGAGATTCATCCAGCCCTCGCCGGTCGACTGCTCGGCGCTATAGCACGCAATGCCGTGGTGGCTGCGCAGTGCAGTCACGCGTTCGCGCGTCCAACGATTGCCACGTCCGGTGAGCAGACCGTTGCGGTTGAGCACGCCGGCGATCAGGTCATCCGAGCAGAGCCTCGCCAGCACGCGCACGCCGTCCAGGACCGTTTGCGAGGTCTGCGCGTTATTTTGACCTCGACGTCGCCTCGGTAGCCGCAGCTCGGTATGTAGGCCACCCTTCCAATGGATGACGAGGATCACTTCCCCGGCCTGCGCATCGACGTCGACGACGACTTCGCGAATGAGGGTTTGCACGATGCGCTTCTTCAAGCGCGTATCGCTGTGATCGTCATTCCAGATGGCTTCCAGATCGGCGGCGAGGCCCTCGAATTCCTCGCGCGTAGGAGTGCCAACCTCAGCTTGACGACGCACGTGCTCCTCGAGCTTCAGCTCGAGCACGCGCACCTGCTCGAGCGCCTGGTTCCAGCGCCGCTCGAGCTCATCGGCAACCAGACGGTTCTCCGGGTCGGCCGCATCGAACTGTTTCTGCGCGCGCCGCGCGCTGTAGCGGGCCGCCTCCAAGTCGCGCTCGAAGGCCGCCGCTACCTCGTCGTGTTTGCGCGCTTCCTCTTCGCTTGCCATTACCGCCGCCTCGATCGCCGCAGGCTGTACGACGCGAAGAATCTCGCGCGCAATCCCTTCATCGACAGGCACGCCGCCAAACGCGATGCATCGTGGCTCGCCGTTATCCAAAAAGCCGCGCCAACAGGAGTAACGCAGCACATCGTGATGATTGCCCGTGTAGCGCACCGTGAGCTTATGTCCACAGCGCCGACAGCGCAACAGACCCGCGAGCAGTGCCCGTCCGGCATTCGCCGCGCCCGCTTGCTCCGGGCCACGCGCGTTCTGGGAGATGGTCTGTTGGATTCGCTCGAACTGTTCCCAGCTCACGTAACCGTCGTGAGCCAGAGGAATCAATGCAAGCCACTGCCCGCGCGGCTTGCGTCGATGACCCCTGTGCGCCTGACCATCAGCGTATTCGACGCGATGTTCGCTCTTGCCGTAGGCGTAAGCGCCGCCGTAGGCCGGATTGGTCAGTATCCGGTAGATCGTGCCATAGGACGGACGCTTCCAGCGCAGTTCCTCACGTGCGTCGCGCGCGGGAAGTTGCAACCCGTGCTCCAGGAACCACATCAGAGTCTGACGCGCCGTGCCCAGTTCCAGGAACTTCTTGAACACTGAGCGCACAGCTTCCTGCACGCGCCGGTCGGGATCCATCTCTAGGCGTCCCTCGCCCTTCACGTAGCCCACAGGGCAGGCCACAAGAAGCTCGCCACGGCGCGCCTTCTGCCGGCGTGCTTCAACCGAACGCTGCCGTAGCAGATCCAGTTCGTATTCGTTCAAAGTACCCTTGAGTCCGAGCAGCAATCGATCGTTGCTCTGTCGCGGGGCATACACCATCTCCTGGTCGACCAGGACCGTGTCCACGACGCGGCAGACCTCAACGAGCTGCTGCCACTCGCGGCTGTTGCGAGCAAAGCGCGACACTTCGCGCGCCGCCACGGCGCCCACATGGCCCAAACAGACCTCGGCCACCATGCGCTCAAATCCCGCACGGGGCATCGTACCGGCAGCCGATCGCCCCAAATCGTCGTCCACCACCTCGATCTCGCGCCAGCCCAACTGCCGCAGCCGGTCCTGCATCGCGTACTGCAACTTCTGACTCTCCAGGTTGTGACTGACCTGATAGGCCGATGATTGGCGTACGTACAAAATCGCTTTGCGTCCCAGATGTCGCGCGGTGATCTTCTCACTCATCGCACGCCTCTCTTGGTTGCTTGCCCTCGCGTTCGCTTGCCCGATGCTCGCGCAGCAGGCGTGAGAGCAGGCGTACGGTTTGCTCCCGGATCTCGCGCGGCATGCGCTCCCAAGTCGGAGCCACGATCGTCGGATGGAACAGCTTGAGTTGGCTCACCGAGTGTGACTTCGCACCGGCTTGCATAAGCACCTCCTTCGCAGGACAAAGAACGGTGCTGTGCTTCTAGCATGACCTCAGGCCACGGCGCTCGCGAAGCCGAAAGCAAGCGCCTCAATTCGTGCAGAGCTTCGGCGCTCACGCTTGGCGCGTCGTCCATGCGCACCCGACGGCAAGCTGCCGCCTCGAACATCCACTGCGGTATTTCCAGCGAGCGCGTCGCCAACCCCTGCGTGGCCTGTTCGGTCACGCAACGGAAGACCGCTCGACTGTCGCTCGTGAGCGTTTCGACTATCCATACCGAACGCGAATGCCAGGGATGCCACGGATACAGAACTTCACGCGCTTCGGTACTATGGGTGTTTGGTTGTCGACTTGTACAATGCCGTGAGGCCACATTCGAGTCTCGAGTACCGCACGCCGATCGAGTTCCGACAGCATCACGAGTTCATCAACCAGGGAGCCGTTCCCAAGTAACCAATGGTCCGAGGATCCCTGGGCAGGTCAAATGACTTTGAGACACCAGCTTGTCGGAATTAGTGAGCAACGCGGGTGTCGTGGTCAGTCCATGGACGGTCTCCATCGATTCTGGTTTGGGCAGATTGATGCCGACGATCTCGGGCAACGCCGGCGGGGCGGGCACGCGTCCCTTGAAGCGCTCGGGATGCGCCGCGTAGGCCGCCTCCAGGACGCGACGACGCTGCTGGTCGATCGCCGAGGCGCGGCCGAAGTGCACTGAGGCCGGCGTCATGAAGCCGATCCCGCTGTGACGATGCTCGTCGTTGTACCAGGCGAAGAACTCGCGCAGATGGGCGCGGGCGTGCGCGATCCCCGCGAAGCGCTCGGGGAACTCGGGCCGGTACTTCAGCGTCTTGAACTGCGCCTCCGAGAACGGATTGTCGTTCGAGACCCGTGGCCGGGAGAAGCTCGCCGCCACACCCAGGTCGACGAACAGCTCGACGGTCGTCTTGGCGCGCATCGGGCTGCCGCGGTCCGAGTGCAGGGTGAGCGTGTCGCGGCCGATGCCGTACTTCTCGC
>JBAVOG010000289.1:0-1608 GCA_049691875.1 Burkholderiales bacterium
GTCGATGAAGGGCTAGTCAGGACGCCGGCCGACTTGTTTAAGCTGGACCTCGGAGCAATCGCCGGTCTCGAACGCATGGCGGAGAAATCGGCGGGAAATCTGCTGGCCGCATTGGAGCGGGCGCGCAGCACCACACTTGAGCGCTTCATCTATGCGCTCGGAATCCGCCACGTCGGCGAATCGACGGCTCGCGACCTGGCGAGGCACTTCGGCACGCTCGACGGCGTGATGAACGCCTCGGAGGACGATCTGCTGCAGGTGGCTGACGTCGGTCCGGTCGTTGCGGCCTCGATAGCGCGTTTTTTCGGAGAACCGCACAATCGTGACGTGGTCGAGCATTTGCGCGCGGCCGGCGTGCGCTGGAAGGAGGGTGGAGCGGCGCGACCCGCCCGCGGGACGCTGGCTGGCAAGACCTTCGTCCTTACCGGTACGCTGACGCACTGGAGCCGTGACGAGGCGCGTGAACGCATCGAGGCGGCTGGAGGCAAGGTCGCCGGATCGGTCTCCAGGAAGACCGACTTCGTGGTGGCCGGGGCAGACGCCGGGAGCAAGCTAGACAGGGCGGTCGAGCTCGGCGTCTCCGTCATCGACGAAACCCGATTGAAGACCATGCTGGGAGGCTGATGTTCGCAATCATCGGAGGCAGCGGCCTCGCCAAGCTCTCGGCCCTTGAGGCCCCGCGTCGACAGGTGATGCGCACGCCCTATGGCGAGCCGTCAGGCGCGCTGACGTTCGGCCGCTTTGCCGGAGCCGATGTCGTGTTTCTGGCGCGCCATGGATATGGTCATACGCTTGCGCCGCACGAGATCAACTACCGCGCCAACGTGTGGGCGCTGCGCGAACTGAAGGTCGACGGAGTGCTGTCGGTGGCGACGGTGGGTGGTATTCGCCCTGACATGGGACCCGGCACGCTCGTGGTCCCGGATCAGATCATCGATTACTCGCACAGTCGCAAGTCCACGTTTTTCGAAGGATCGGAGATGCCGGTGATCCACGCGGACTTCACCGAGCCCTACTCGATGATCTTGCGCCGGCGGCTGGTCCGGGCCGCCGCGGCCTGTGGCGAAGCGCTCCTCGACGGCGGGGTCTACGCGTGCACGCAGGGCCCGCGCCTGGAGACAGCCGCCGAGATCGAACGCATTGCGCGCGATGGCGGCGACATGGTCGGCATGACCGGCATGCCGGAGGCGGCACTGGCGCGCGAGGCGAAACTTTCATACGTGACGCTGGGTGTCGTCGTGAATCACGCGGCCGGCCGTGGAGAAAGCAAGCACGCGATCAAGCTCGAGGAGCTGGAACAGGTGATGGGCGCAACGATGACGCGCGCTGTGCGCATCCTGACGGCTTTCTTTGGAGGGCAGGCTTGATTCGCGAGATTCTGCGCATGGGTGACGCACGGCTGCTGCGGGTCTCTGAACCGGTGCGCGAGTTCGGTACGCAGGAGCTGCGCTCGCTGATCGCAGACATGTTCGACACGATGCATGCGGCCAACGGCGCCGGGCTGGCCGCGCCGCAGCTCGGCGTGGCGCTGCGCGTTGTGATCTTCGGGTACTCCGATCCGGCCGTGCGCAACCCGCGCTATCCCGATGCCGATCCGGTGCCTCAGAC
>JBAVOG010000290.1:0-3229 GCA_049691875.1 Burkholderiales bacterium
ACCTGCAGCTGGACCCCTATCCGGAAGTTCCCGAGACGCTTCAGCGTCTCGCCGGCAGGAAGCGCGCGATCCTTTCCAACGGGTCACCGGCGATGCTCGAGCCGGTGGTTGCGAACGCCGGACTCACGACGCTGCTCGAAGCGGTGATCAGCGTGGATTCGCTCAGGATTTTCAAGCCCGATCCGCGCGTATACGCACTGGCGGTCGACCGCCTCGGCGTGCCGACTGGATCGATCGGCTTCGTATCCTCGAACTGCTGGGATGCGATCGGCGCCAAGGCTTTCGGATTCCGGGTTTTCTGGTGCAACCGGGCTGGTGCGCCACTGGACGAGCTCGGCGTTTCGCTCGATCACGAGATGCGCTCGCTCGCCGAACTACCTGCACTCGTCGGTGCCGCATGACAGCGGATTGGCGCGAAATCAAAGGGGGCCGAAGCAGATGAGCATGCTCGATGGAAGAGTCGCCATTGTTACCGGCGCGGCCGGAAATCTCGGCCGCGCCACGGCCGAGGCCATGCGCGCTGCCGGGGCGAAGACGGTCCTGGTCGATGGTTCGCAAGAGCACCTTCAGCAAGCCTACCCGAGGACACAGGACCCGGATCGCCTCCTCCACGGAGGCATCGATCTCACCGATGAGCAAGGCGCGCAGAGCATCGCCACGGCGGCGCGCAATCGCTTCGGCCGGATCGACGTGCTCGTGAATACCGTGGGCGGATTTCGCGGCGGCAAGGCCGTTCATGAGGAGGAACTCGCCACCTGGGACCTCATGATGGCGATCAACGTCCGCACCACTTTGCTCGCGTGCCGCGCCGTGCTCCCCGACTTCCACGACCAGGGCAGCGGCGCCATCGTCAATATTGCCGCGGGCGCCGCGCTTTCCAGTCCAGCCGGTCTCGCGGCGTACAGCGCGTCCAAGTCCGCGGTCATCCGGCTCACCGAGGCACTCGCCGCCGAAGGCAAGGCCAGGGGCATACGGGTGAATGCGGTATTACCCGGAACCATCGACACGCCTCAGAATCGCGCCACGATGCCCAATGCGGATACGTCCAAGTGGGTTGCGCCGGAAGCTATCGCGGACGTGATCGTCTTTCTCGCGTCGGACGCTGCGCGCGCGGTCACCGGCGTCGCATTGCCGGTGTTCGGCCGCGCCTAGCTAGCGGGGACATCGGTCATGGCGCGCCTGCAGGAAGGTGCGGTTCTCTGGGAGCCTTCCGCTGCTTTCCGCGAGCGTAGCGAGCTGACACGCTACATGCGCTGGCTGGCCGATCGCAAGGGCCCCAGCTTCGCGAGTTATCAAGCGCTCTGGGAGTGGTCGGTGCGCGACTTGGAAGCGTTCTGGGCCTCGCTCTGGGAGTTTTGCGAAGTTCGCGCTTCGACGTCCTACGAACGCGTGCTCGCGGAGCGCCGCATGCCGGGGGCGCGCTGGTTCGCAGGCGCGCGACTCAACTACGCTGATCACGTCTTCCGACGCGCATCGGCAAGTCATCCTGCAATCATCGCGCGATCCGAGCTGCGCCCGACGACCGAGATTTCCTGGGCCGAGCTTTCACATCAGGTCGGCGCGGTTGCCGCGTCGCTTCGCGAAATGGGAATCCGTCCCGGCGACCGCGTCGTCTCCTACATGCCCAACATTCCCGAGACCGTCGTCGCGTTTCTCGCCTGTGCAAGCCTCGGCGCGATCTGGTCGAGCTGCGCGCCGGACATGGGCACGCGCGCAGTGGTGGATCGATTCCGGCAGATCGAGCCGAAATTGCTCTTCGCGGTCGACGGATACGCGTACGGAGGCAAGGCGTTCGATCGCCGACCGGTGCTCGCCGACATCGTGGCAGCGCTGCCGACCCTTGCGAGCGTCATCCTGCTGCCCTACCTCGATCCCGCCGCGCGTCCGGAGGCATACCCCGGGGGAATTGCCTGGTCGCAACTGATCGAGCGTCCGGCACCGCTCGTGTCCGAGTCGCTCCCGTTCGACCACCCGCTCTGGATCGTGTACTCCTCGGGTACCACCGGAGTTCCCAAGGCCATCGTCCATGGTCACGGCGGAATCGTGCTCGAACACCTGAAGACGGTGCTCCTGCACCAGGACGTGCATCACGGCGACCGATTCTTCTGGATGTCGAGCACCGGATGGATCGTCTGGAATCTCGCCATAGGCGGGCTGCTTGCAGGCTGCACGGCCGTGCTGTTCGACGGCAATCCCGCATACCCCGACCCTGGCGCCGTGTGGCGCTACATCGGTGAGACTCGCTGCAGGATATTCGGTAGCGGCGCCGCGCTACTCACTGCGGCCATGAAGGCGGGCGTGGTTCCCGCCAGGATCGCCGATCTGAGCGCCCTCGAGGTGATGAACACGACCGGCTCCCCGCTGCCGATCGATGCGTTCGAATGGGTGTACGAGCATGTGAAGCAAGACGTCTGGCTTGCTCCGATCAGCGGTGGAACCGACGTCGCCGCAGGGTTCGTCGGTGGCGCTCCGATCCTGCCCGTGACGGCCGGAGAGATGCAATGCGCGATGCTCGGCGTCGCGGCACGCGCCTTCGACGACCAGGGACACGCGCTGGTCGGATCCGTCGGCGAGCTCGTGATCACCGAGCCGATGCCCTCGATGCCGCTCTACTTCTGGAACGACCCGGACGGAACGCGCTACCGCGAGAGCTATTTCGAGATGTACCCCGGCCGCTGGCGCCATGGGGACTGGATCCGTTTCACCAAACGCGGAACGTGCGTGATCTACGGACGCTCCGACACGACCATCAACCGCCACGGCATTCGCATGGGAACGGCTGAGATATACCGCGCGGTCGAGGACATGCCGGAGGTAGTGGACAGCCTGGTCGTGGACCTCGAGTACCTGGGCCGGGATTCCTTCATGCCGCTGTTCGTCGTGCTCGCGCCGGACACATCGCTCGACGACGCTCTGAAGCATCGCATCAAGGAGCGCATCCGCACGCAGGCATCGGGGCGCCACGTGCCTAACGAGATCTACGCCGTCGACGAGGTGCCACGCACGCTAACGGGCAAGAAGATGGAGTTGCCGGTTCGCAAAATCCTGCTCGGCTCGGCCGCGGACACAGTGGCCAGTCCGGATGCGATGGCGAATCCGAACAGCCTGCGGTTTTTCGTCGAGCTTGCGAAGCGCCTCAACGCCCCTCGTACTGCGTCGTAGGCCGCCCGAACCAACCCGTCTGCTTCGCAGCCACCCCTCCTTGAAAAGGAGGGGAAAAAGACAACAC
>JBAVOG010000291.1:0-11533 GCA_049691875.1 Burkholderiales bacterium
GGGCAAGCAGTTGCTGGATCTCGACCTCGCGGCCGGCGGTTGCCTGATCGATGCCGCCGACGGCGAACCACGACCGGTCGTGCGGCGATTGCCGCTGGACGACGCCGGGCACGAACATCTGGGACGAAATCTCGATGACACAGCCGATCGTGCGCTCCGGGCCGACCACATCGGCGATGGCGTCGACGGTCATGCCGTTCTGGACGCCGGCGAGCAAACCGTCGGGGCGCAGGTAGGGCTCGATGAGCTGGCATGACCACCGCGTGTCATAGGCCTTCATCAGCAGGAGCACCACGTCGAACTCATCGTCGAAAGTGCATACGTCGCATAGGTTGTATGCGCGAACGGGGGTTCGCACCGTGTCCTTGGGCATTTCGATGCGCACCCCGTTCTTGCGCATCGCCGCGACATGTTCGGGCCACTGATCCACCAGCACGACGTCGTGCCCGGCGATGGTCAGATCAGCAGCGATCGATGCGCCGTTGGCGCCCGTCCCGAGCACGGCAATCTTCTTGCTCATTTTCGCTCCATCTCGTCGTCGTCCGCGTCAACCGAGCGCGAGCTTGCCCCGTACCCGCTGGCGCTCGTGTTCATGCGCGAGCGCCGCCCCGATAATGCCTGCATCGTTGCGCAGCCGTGCAGGCACCACCCGCGTCGGGACAGTGAGGCGTGGCAGGAATTTCCCGTGCTTCTTGCTCACTCCACCTCCAACGATGAAGAGGTCCGGCCAGAAATACCGGTGCAGCGCGTGAAGATAGGCGTCGACACGCTGCGCCCACTTCTTCCAGCTCAGGTCCTTGGCAACCCGCACGCTCTCCGCGGCTCGCTTCTCGGCTTCCTTGCAGTCCAGCTCCATGTGGCCGAGTTCGGTGTTCGGCACGAGATGCCCGTTGATGAAGAGCGCCGTGCCGATGCCGGTGCCGAGGGTCACCATCACCACCAGTCCGGACTTTCCGCGTCCCGCGCCGAAGTGCATCTCGGCATAGCCGGCCGCATCCGCATCATTGATCACGCTCACGGCGCAGCGTGTCGCCGCTTGAAAGCGCTCGACCGCATTCACTCCCAGCCAGCGCTTGGAGATGTTGGCCGCAGTGCGGATCCGGCCCCGCTGCACCACGGCTGGCATTGCGCAGCCCACGGGCCGTCGCCACTCGAAGTGTCGGACGACTTGCCCGACCGCGCCGGTCACCGCGGTCGGCGTGGCCGGTTGGGGTGTCTCCACGCGGAATCGCTCCGCGAGGAGCTTGCCGGTGCGCGTGTCCACGGGGGCGCCCTTGATACCGGTCCCGCCGATGTCGATTCCGAGGATCTCGATGGCCCCCTCCTACGCCGCTGTCCGTGCCCGCGCACGGCAGGTGCAGTGTAACGCCGCCGTGCGCGACGCAGACGGCGCGCGCCTCAGGGTTTCTTGGCCGGGGGCTTCTCGAGCAGGTCGGCGCGCTTCTTGGTCAGGTCGACCAGCGTGTGTTCGGGAACGAGAAAAGCAAACCGGGCGAGCGCCTCCGGGCTCGGTTGGCGCGCCCGGATCGCTGCGATGCGCCCGGCGAACGCCTTGTTCCGGGCGGCGGCATCTTCGGGGTTTTCCCCTGCGACGGGTTCGCGTGCTTCCGGGAGACTCCCTTCGATCGTGGCCACCGCATACTGCTTCTGATCTTCGGGACTGCCGACTTTCAGCGTGTAGGTGAGTCCGTCGCGGGTCACGACGGTGATGACGGTCGCCTTGGCGAGGTCCTTCGCCGCACGTTGCGGATCGTTCTCGAGAATGTCGGCGATATCGAGCCCGCTGGCCGCGGCCACGATCGAGAGCACGGTGGTCTCGGTGAGCTTCTCGCCGGGCTTGGCGCCGTCCAGATTCCAGGCGGCGTCGGTGCCCGACCCCCGCTCGAGCCGCCAGTGATCGCCGTCGGAGTGTCGCACGTCGATGGATACGGGCTCGCTCGCGGCAAGTGCCCTGCGCTCGATCCACAGCGACGGCCTGGTGCCGGCCTGCTCCAGCGGATCGGCCACGATGATCGCGGTATCGCCACCGTCCGGCGCATCCGGGCGCAGCACGAAGCGGCCATTGGCTCTTGCCTTTTCCGGATTCTCGGGGGTGGTCTTGAAGTACTTGCGGCCCACGATCAGGCGCGCCAGCGGCTTGCCGTCGGCCGCGGCAAACTCCACGAGCGTTCCGCCGCCCTCCTTGGCTGCAGGGTCGTCGAGCCGCAGCCGCGTCCGATCGGCAGGTCCGATGGGATCGGTTTGCCCGGTCTTGAGCGCGAGCGCGGCGAGCACGAAATTCCGCACCTTCGTGAAGTCCGCCGGAAAATCGCCACGCTCCGCAATCACCCAGCGCGCGCCATCGCGACGCAGGGTGATCTTCCCGCCCGGCTCGACGATGCGGATCTCCGCGACGTTGGCGGCCTGCAGGCTGCCAAGCAGCGGCTCGCCGAGGACCGCAACTGCGGGGGCCTGGATCGCGCGCTCCTTTTGGTACATCCAGAGCGCCCCGCCACCGATCACGATCAGTGCGACGACGAGTATGCGAAGCAGACGGGCGTTCATGCGCGCTCAAGCATCAAGACGATCCGGATTGGCGGGCGCGGGCGCGCCGCACGAGCGCGACGAGCAAGCCGGCGAGGGCGACGAGCAGCGGCATTAGCGCGATGTTCGCGACCTTCGTCCAGAACACCAGGCTCTCGGCATCGTGCCGCAGATTCTTCCGCACGTCCTTCAACTCCTTGCGTGTCGTCGACACTGTCTTGCGGAAGCGCTCGATCTCGGCCTGCTCCTCCGCCGACAGGATCTGCGCGCCCTTCTCGCCCGGCGTGCGCGACTTCTGCATCTCCTGCAGCTTCGCGCTGCTCATCTGGATCTGCTCCTCGAGTGCCTGGATCTTGCCCAGGTACTGCTTCTGAGCTTCGGCCTCCATTTCGCGCACGACCGTGAGCGGCCGCAGCGCCGAGGCGCGGCTCCGGAGCGAAATCAGGTTGTCGCCGGCGAGCGCCTGCTCGACCAATCCCAATGCGAACGCAAGATTGCCGCTCGAGGGCACCACGACCTTCCGGCCGAACACTTCGCGCACGTCCACCGCCGCGCCGTCGGCGAGCATGTCGACGTCTCCCACGATCACCACCGAGTTGGTGCGTGCCGACGTCTTCAGTTGCGCAGCGCGGGCGGCCGCCGCTTTCTTTTCCGCGACCGGATCGGGAGCCTTGCCGGCGGCGTTCTTGTCGCCTCCCTTATTCGCGTCCTTGCTCTCCTTCGCGTCCGCCGCCACGGGTGGTCCGTCAGGAAAAGCCGTCTTGAAGGTTCCGGTGAGGCGCACCGACAGCGTGAGCGGCTTGCCGCCGGGCGTGAAGTCCTTGAGCGTCGCATCGCCGAAAATGCCGGCGTTCGCGGTGTTCATGAGCATGGCGTTCGTCGACGTATGTACGATCGGGTCGGCGACGAGCCCGTCGACCGGGGTGATCTTGAAAGCGCCGCCGAACGGGTAGAACAGCGACTCGATCTGACTCGTCACCACGTCGTCGCGGCTGAAGGCCGTGCGGTTCAGCGAAAGCACCATGGGCGTGAAGCGCTGCCCGCTGCCCGACGCGAACACGACGTCGGCGGCCACCTTGGACGGATCCATCTCGGCGCCCCACGCCTTGAACAGCGTCGGCAGCGTCGAGGTCGTCGGCACACCCGGTACGCCCGGCATCGTCGGGGTCTGATCGAAGTACGCGTACGGATCGACGAATGCGACCAGTTTTCCGCCGCGGAGCACGAATTGGTCGAGCGCGTATTCCGTTTCACGCGAAATCTCGCGTGGGTGGAGGACGAGCAGGACGTTGACGTCCGCCGGAATCTCCTTCGCGTCCAGGGACACTTCCTCTATGTCGAAGTCGCGCTTGAGCTCGTTCGCGAGCACCCACGGCTCGGCCGGCTGACGCGTGAAGGGGTTGAACGCCATGCCCATCACCGGAAGGCCCGCCATCAGTCCGAGCTTGGGACGCTTCGGCAGGTCGACGCGCGCGATCGCGCGGATGAGGTCGTACTCGAGCAGTCGCTCGCGCTGGAACGAGACGGCGGGAATCGTCTCCGCGCGATCGAGCCGGCTCACCACGATGCCGAGATAGAACGACTCGCCGGTGGCGAGCTGCTGCGGCTCCATGCCGCTCAGCTGCGCTGCGTCCTCTTCGTCGGAATCCGGCTTGGGGTTGTATTTCTCCACCACGAGGTTCGCGCCCGCGACGTCCTCGAACTCGCGCAACAGATCTTCCACGCGCTGGGCGAAGCCGCGCAGCTGGACCGGCATTCCCTCGCCCTGCGTGACGTACAGCCGCACCTTCACGGGGGCGGAGAGCGACTTGAGCGTCTTCCTGGTGCCGTCGCTCAGCGTGTAGAGCTTCTGCGCTGTCATGTCGACCCGGCTCGGCACGTTTCCAACGAGATAGTTGAGCGCGACCAGCACCAGGAACAGCGCCACCAGGCCGACTGCGGAATAGATCAGGGATTCGCCGCGTTTCATGCGTCACCCTGCCCGATAGTTGCGCAGCACCACGCCGGTCGCGAACAGCGCGAATGCCATCACCGACAGGAAGAAGACCGTGTCGCGGAGCGAGATCACGCCCTTCTGGAAACCGTCGAAATGCGTCATCACCGAGAACGACGCGACGGCATCCACGAAGCCGGGGCTCGCCCAGCGGGTGAGCAGATCGGTGATCGGGTTGAAGCCGGCAAGGATGAGAAAGAGGCAGAGCACCACCGACACGATGAATGCAACGACCTGGTTGCGGGTCATCGCCGAGGTCATGCAGGTGATGGCGAGGTAGGCGCCCGCGAGCAGCAGGCTACCCACATAGCCCGTAAAGATCTGGCCGTTGTCCGGATCCCCCAGCACGTTGACCGTGATCACGACCGGAAAGGTGAGCGCGAGCCCGACCGCGAGAAAGATCCACGAGGCGAGGAACTTGGCGACGATCGCCTGCCAGGCGGAGATCGGCATGGTGAGGAGCAGCTCGAGCGTGCCCGCGCGGCGCTCCTCGGCCCAGACGCGCATGCCCACCGCCGGCACCAACACGAGATAGAGCCACGGATGCCACATGAAGAACGCAGCGAGGCTCGCTTCGCCCCGCTCGAAAAATCCCCCCGCAGTGAACGTGAAGAACCCGTTGAGCAGCAGGAAGATGACCAGGAACACGTACGCGACGGGGGAAGTGAAGGTGCTCGCCAGCTCGCGCCGGATGATGATCCAGATCGGGCCGATCGCATTCATCGCACGCCCCCCCGCACCGTGTCGGGCAATGTGATGCGGCGAAAGACCTCGTCGAGCTGCCCTTCCTCGGAGCGCAGCTGCTCGAGCTTCCAGCCCTGGCTCGTCACCAGCTCGATCACCTGCCGGACGAGGGTCGCAGCGCCGTCCTGCTCGCCGTCCCGGTTCTTGGGATACACGCGCAGCGCGCCGTCCTCGAGCGGCTCGACGCTTCCGGCCGAGGCAAGTTCGGCGAGCCGCGCCGCATCGGCTCCCTGCGCTTTCAGCGTCACCGCCCCCGCGAGACCGGACATGGCACGCAGCTCCGCGGGGGTGCCGTTCGCAACGATGCGGCCGCGGTCTATGATGATCGCGCGCGTGCAGGCCGCGTCCACCTCTTCGAGGATGTGAGTCGAGAAAATCACCGCCTTGCGCGTGCCGAGCTCACGGATCAGGTTGCGGACTTCGTGCTTCTGGTTAGGGTCCAGGCCGTCGGTCGGCTCGTCGAGCACCAGCACTTCGGGATCGTGGATGATGGCTTGTGCGAGGCAGGTCCGATGCCGGTAGCCCTTGGACAGCGTGTCGATCTGCTGGTGCAGCACCGAATCCAGGAAGCACAACTCGACGACGCGACCGATGGCCTGCTTGCGGGCATCGCCCGCGAGTCCGCGCATGTCGGCAGCGAAGCCGAGGAAGCCGCGCACCGTCATGTCCGGATAGGCGGCCGCGTTCTCCGGCAGATAACCGATGAGACGCTTTGCGGGGATCGGCTCGTCGATGATGTCGTGGCCGCCCACTTTCACTGTCCCCTCGGTCGGGGGGATGAAACCGGTGATCATCCGCATGGTGGTCGACTTGCCGGCCCCGTTCGGCCCCAGGAAGCCGAGTACCTCGCCGCGCTCGACGCCGAAGGACACGCCGTCCACCGCGCGCTTCGCGCCGAAGGCCTTGACCAGCTTCTCGATCGTCAGCATTGCAGCAATGATTCCCCACCCCCGGTTCCGGGGACGTGAAGTTAGAGGAGTGCGCGGGATTTTTCAACCCCCGCCACGCGCCTGACGGGTTCGCGAGCACCTGTGCTCGACAGAAAAGAGCAAAGACCGCGGACGACGGGATTGGTTCCGCCGCCGTTGCCGGCTCCGCTAATTCCTCTTGGCGTCGCTCTCCCGGGCGGCGGCACCGGGTCCGTGCGCCGCGATGTTCTCGATGTGGTCGCGATCGTAACTCTTTATCCGCAACTCCGCTGTGCGCTCGTCGACCCAGCTCTCGTCGACCGTCGCGGCCTTGTAGCGCATGAAGTGAATGAGGAACACCACGCTCCACGCCGCAAGCGGCCAGAACGCCCACCAGCCGGTGCCCACGAAGTAGTTGACGGCGCTCAGCGCCACGTTGCCGCCGAGGAACAGCGCGAAATGACGACGAAACACGCGGCGCATGCGCGCGAAACGGTCCACTCTCCCGTTCGACGGATTGCCGGTCGGGCCAGCGCTCGGCGCCGCGCTCACGGAGTGTCGGACCGGTCCGGCATTCCCGGGTAAGCGCGCGCGATGGCGATGGTGCGCAGGCAATAGCGCAGCCAGACCAGCATCACTGCGACGAGGACGATCTTGTCAATTGTGCCCAGGTTCGCATGAAATCCATATACGGCGAAATAGGCGAGCCCTGCAATCGGTGCGCTCGCGCAATACAGTGCCGCGTAGTAATGCTTGGTGATACCGAGAATGATCGCGCCGCAGACGATGGAAAACGCATAGAGCGGGACGATGTCCGAGTGTCCATGCGGAAACCGCGACGACAATGCGATGACCGCAAGCACGCCGAACAGGATGCCGAGAAACAGTGTGTAGGTGAAAAGCTCGTGACGCGCCTGGGAAGACGTGAGGCGGGCAACCGCGACGAAGTAGGGCGTCTTGGCGTCGTCCCAGACGTAGCGCTTGAGCATCTTGTCCCATTCCATCGGGATACGCGATCCGGGCTGCCCGGGACGCTCGTGCCGCGGCACGGTCAGCCGCCCGTCAGGATGGCGGAAGTCTTGCCCCGCTCCCGGTCAGTGGGCGCCGCAAGCGTGTCGATAGCTTCTTCCAGCCTGACCCGCTCCTTGCCTTCGATCCTCGTTCCCGCCTCTTCCGGCCAATCGAGCGTCATGAGCGGGAAACGCTCCTCCCGCTTCGCAAACAGCACCACCGCGACCTGGAGCCAGACCGCGATTCCGGCGATCGCCGCCACGATGAGGCCGAACACCAGCACGCTCTTGATGATCCAGCGGTGCGTCAGGCCGACCGTCGAAGCGGAGATCTCGTTGATCGTGAACGATGCATAGGTGTAGTCGATCGCGAACCATATGATGGTTGCGCAATAAGGCAGCAGGAAGAACGTGATGCCGATTAACTCGAGCCACGCCTGCTTGCGGAAAGCGAGATTCTCCCGGATCAGGTCGACGCGAACGTGCGCGTTGTAGATGTACCCGTAGCCCAGCACCAGCGCGAAAAGCGCGGTGTGGAAGTGCCACTCCAGCTCCTGCAGCAACGTCGACCCGAAGATCGGGCTGATGTTGTTGACGAGAAAGATCTGCATGCCGTGCGCCTCACCGGTCGCGTCGTGCCAGACGATCTTGCGCGCGATGACGTCCAGCACGGTGATCAGAATGACCGGAAGGAACAGCCAGGCGCCGAACCTGCCGATGCGGTCGACAAGGCGGCGCAGTCCCTCGCTCACCCGCAGCGCAGTCGATGCGCGAGCCTTTTCAGCCCCTCCGGAAGCTTCGGGCGCGGCGGCGGCGATTTCCTGTGTCATGGTTCAGTGCTCTCCATCAACCCGGATAGGCCGCGCGCATCAGCGACAGCGCAATATCCGGAAACACGAGAATCGCGATCACGGCCAGCATCTGTAGCAGCACGAACGGGATGATGCCCTTGTAGATGCTCTGGATCTTGATCTCCTTCGGCGCGATGCCCTTCAGGTAGAAGAGCGCGAAGCCGAACGGCGGCGTGAGGAACGAGGTCTGCAGGTTGACGGCCATGAGGATCGCAAACCAGTACACGACTTCATTCCTGGGAACATAGTCGCCGAAATCGAGCGCTGCGACCATCGGCGCGAACACCGGAAGCACGATGAGCGTGATCTCGATCCAGTCGAGGAAGAAACCGAGCACGAACACGATCATCATGATCAGGATCAGGAAGCCCCACGAGGTGAGCCCCGCCTCCCGGATCAGGTGCTCGACGATGTCGTCCCCGCCCAGCGACCGGTAGACGTACGCGAAGCACGTCGCGCTGATGATGATGAAGAAGATCATCGCAACCGTGCGCGCCGACGTCTCGCAGACGCCCTTCAGGGACGCCCTCAGCCTTCCGTTCCAGCCCGCAAGGACCATTGCGCCGAACGCCCCGACCGCGCCCGCTTCGCTCGGCGTCGCCCAGCCGAAGAGGATCGAGCCCTTGATCAATCCGATGAGGAACACCGGTGGCAGGAAGCTGCGGACGAGGAGCGGGCGCATCGCCCCCTTCGGGACCGTGAGCAATTCGGGCGCGAGCGGAGGTGCCATCGCCGGGTTGAGCCAGGAAATGACGATCACGTACAGCAGATAGAAGCCGGCCAGGGTCAGCCCGGGAACCAGCGCCGCCATGAACAGATTGCCGACCGAGACCGAGAGCAGGTCGGCCATGATGATCAGCATGATGCTGGGCGGAATGAGGATGCCGAGCGTCCCGGACGCGGCGATCGTGCCGCACGCAAGCCCATGGTTGTAGCCCTGCTTGATCATCGTGGGCAGGGCAAGTGCCGTCATCATCGTGACGGACGCGCCGATGATTCCGGTCATCGCCGCGAGGATCGTGCCCATAATCGTGACGGCGAGCGCGAGCGCCCCGGGGACGCGCTTCAACAGCACCTGCACGCAATAGAGCAGGTCGTTGGCGATGCCGCTGCGCTCCATCATCACGCCCATGAAGACGAAGGCCGGGATCGCAACGAGGACGAGGTTCTCCGCCGCCTGCCCCCAGATCCGCGGCACGAAATTGAAGAACTCGATGATCTTGAAGACGCCCAGGAGGTAGCCGAGCAGCCCGAACAGCAGCGCGATCCCGCCTAGAATGAAAGCGACCGGAAACCCCGAGAAGAGCAGGATTGCGAGGGTGAGAAACATCGCAATGGGGAGGAAATCCTGCACCTTGTACAGGAGCTCCTCGCGGCCCTCAGGCGACATCCCGGCGACGGTCGCGAACAGGACGGCAACGATCGCGAGCGCGAGCACGGTCAGTCCGAGCTTGCTGATCAGACGATTGCCGATCTTCAGCAGGTATTCCATCGCATCACCCAGGCTTAGCGAGTTCCGAACAGGGAAGCCGGGACGTGTTCCGCGCCCCGGCCTCCGGAAGGTGCGAGAACGGCGCAGGTGAGCTGCGCCGTTTGCTCAGGGCACCTATTGCAAGTACGTGGGTTTCAAGAACTGCGCGTCACCCCAGGGCTTGTACGTCTTGCGGAACGCGAGGTAGCTGTCGGCGACCTTCTTGAAGATCGGATCCTTGGCAGACTCCTCGGCCAGCACCTCGTGCCAGGCCTTCTCGAATGCGGCGAGCTGCTCATCGGTCCAGCGGCGGTTCGTGACGCCGTACTTCTGGGCGTTCTCGTTCATCGCCACCGGATTGCGCCACTCGGTCTCGGCGTAGGTGTTCAACACCGACTCGCCCAGCCCGAGCTCGAGGATCATCTTGTAGTTCTTCGGTAGCGCTTCAAAGGCCTTCTTGTTCACGAGGAACTCGTTGACCGAAACCTGCTGATGCCAGCCCGGGAAGTAGTTGTTCTTCGCGATCTGATAGAAGCCGAGCTTCTGGTCGATCGAGGGCATCGAGAACTCGGTGGCGTCGATCACGCCGCGCTCGAGGGCCGGGTAGATGTCCGCGGCGGCGAGGAGCTGCGTCGAGACGCCGAGCTTCTGCATCACCCGGGCGCCCAGGCCGAAGAAGCGCATCTTCATGCCCTTGATCTGGTCGAGCGATTTGATCTCGTTCTTGAACCAGCCGGAGGTCTCCGGTCCGATCGCGGCGCCGTCGAACCCGAGCAGGCCGTATGGCGCGTAGATCTCGTTGCGCAGCGTGTTGCCGCCGCCGAATCTCTTCCACGCCATGAATTCGCCAAAGCCCGGTCCAAACGGCATCGTCGTGAAGAACGCAGCCGCGGGAATCTTGCCGGTGTGATACCCGGGGGTGGTCCAGCAGGACTCGACCGAACCCTTTGAGGCCGCATCGAAGCATTCCAGGGCTGGGACCAGCGCACCCGGCTCATAGAACTTGATCTCGAACCGGCCGTCGGTGGCTTCCGCGATGTTCTTCTCGAAGCGCACGCCGGATGTGCCGAGGTGCGGGAGCGTGCCGCCGAAGGCGCTCTGCATCTTCCACTTGACCCGCGGTTGTTGCGCCGACGCATCGGTCGCGATGGCAGCGATCATGACGGCAGCGCCCGCCGCGACGATCACTCTAAGGGTGTTCCTGGCTTGCATGGTTGTAGCCCTCCTCCTAGGTTGCATTGAATCGGTCGAGCTTGCGCCCGCGACCAACGTCGATGTCACTCCCGGCACCATCGGGAGTCGAACTCGATCCTCGCGCACGCGACCTGCGCCCTCTGCGGGGCGTCTTGGCTCGCGACGCGCTACACGCTCAGTCTCGATATGCTGCTTAACGTATACGTAAGCCTATGATACCCACGACTCGCGCAATGCGCAAACAGAATTCTCGGCCCAGCGGCCGACACGCGAATCGCGCGGCAGCAAAGATTTTCCGCGCCGATCAGCCGCGTCCGACGAACGGCATCTTCGATGCCATGATCGTCATGAACTGCACGTTCGTCTCGAGCGGCAGGTTGGCCATGTGGAGCACCGCCTGCCCAACGTGGTCGACGTCCATGAGAGGTTCCGGCGCAATCGTTCCGTTCGCCTGCTGAACGCCCTTCGCCATGCGCGCCGCGAGCTCGGTCGCCGCGTTGCCGATGTCGATCTGGCCGCAGGCGATGTCGTACTTTCTGCCGTCGAGCGACGCACATTTCGTGAGCCCCGTCACCGCGTGCTTCGTCGCGGTGTACGGCACCGAGTTCGGGCGCGGCGCGTGCGCGGAGATCGAGCCATTGTTGATGATGCGCCCGCCGCGCGGGTCCTGTGCCTTCATGATGCGAAACGCTTCCTGGATGCACAGGAACATCCCGGTAAGATTGACGTCCACGACCGCCTTCCACTGCGCGAAGGTGAGGTCCTCGAGATTCACCGCGGGCGCACCGATGCCGGCGTTGTTGAAGAGCACGTCGAGCCGGCCGTATGCATCCTTCGTC
>JBAVOG010000292.1:0-6212 GCA_049691875.1 Burkholderiales bacterium
GGCCGGTGATGTGGGCGGCCTGCTCGTGCAGGGAAACACGACCCAGGCCGAGAAGGTCGCGCGCGAGTGGGCGAGGATCTTCCCGGACGCGTACTACATCGAGCTGCAACGCGCCGGCCATCGAGAGACCGAGGCGTACGTCGAGCGCGCGGTGCAGCTCGCCGCGGCACTCGGCCTGCCGGCTGTGGCGACGCATCCCGTACAGTTCGTGCACCGCAGCGAATTCAAGGCGCACGAGGCGCGGGTCTGCATCGCCGAGGGATACGTGCTCGCGGATCGACGCCGGCCGCGACTCTTCACGGAGGAAAGTTACTTCAAGACGCAGGCGGAGATGCGCGCACTGTTCGCGGATCTGCCGGAAGCGCTCGAAAACTCCGTCGAGATCGCGCAGCGCTGCAGCCTCGAGCTGGAGCTCGGCACGAACCGGTTGCCGCGCTTTCCCACCCCGGAGGGTGTCAGCCTCGAAGACTATCTCGTGGAATCGGCGCGCGGCGGACTGGAGAGGCGTCTGTTGGCGCTCTTTCCGGATGCCGAGGAACGCGAGCGGCACCGCCCACGCTATGCGGAGCGCCTGGCGTTCGAGGCGAATACGATCATCCAGATGGGGTTCGCCGGCTACTTCCTCATCGTCGCGGATTTCATCAACTGGGCGAAGGGCAACGGCGTCCCGGTCGGGCCGGGACGCGGCTCCGGTGCGGGATCGCTCGTCGCGTACTCGCTCGGCATCACCGACCTCGATCCGCTCAAGTACGACCTGCTCTTCGAGCGCTTCCTCAATCCCGAGCGCGTATCCATGCCGGATTTCGACATCGATTTCTGCCAGGACGGCCGCGATCGCGTGATCGACTACGTGCGCAAGAAGTATGGCGCGGACTGCGTGTCGCAGATTGCTACTTTCGGCACGATGGCGGCGAAGGCGGTGGTGCGCGACGTGGGGCGGGTGATGGAGTGGAGCTACGGGCGCACCGACGAGCTCGCGAAACTCATCCCGTTCCAGCCGGGCAAGCTCATCACGCTGGCAATGGCGCGCGAGATGGAGCCACGCCTCGCCGATCGCGAGGCCAACGAGGAGGACACGCGCGAATTGCTGGCGCTGGCCGAGCAGCTGGAAGGACTCACCCGCAATGTCGGCATGCATGCGGGCGGCGTGCTCATCGCGCCGGGCAGGCTCACCGATTTCTGCCCACTCTACGCCGCTCAAGGGTCGGAATCCGTGGTCTCGCAGCTCGACATGAAAGGCGTCGAGGCGGTCGGCCTGGTGAAGTTCGATTTCCTCGGTCTCACGACGCTCACCATCCTGGACTGGACACTGCGTTATGAGAAGCTGCTCGATCCGGATTCGACGCTGACGCTCGAGGGAATGCCGCTCGACGATCCCGAGGCGTACCGGATGTTCACGACCGCAAACACGACCGCCATCTTCCAGTTCGAATCGCGTGGGATGCGCGATCTGTTGAAGCGCGCGCGGCCCGACCGCTTCGAGGACCTGATCGCGCTCGTCGCGCTCTACCGGCCGGGGCCGATGGACCTGATCCCCGACTTCGTCGAGCGCAAGCACGGACGGCAGCGCGTCGAGTATCCCGATCCGCGGCTCGAGCCGATCCTGGGGCCCACGTACGGCGTGATGGTCTACCAGGAGCAGGTGATGCAGATCGCGCAGGTCATCGGCGGCTACTCCCTCGGGAGCGCGGACCTCCTGCGCAGGGCGATGGGCAAGAAGCTCCCCGAAGAGATGGCGGCGCATCGCACGACGTTCGTGGACGGCGCGAAGCGGAACGGCATCGCCCCGGGAAAGGCCACGCAGCTTTTCGACCTGATGGAAAAGTTCGCGGGGTACGGCTTCAACAAGTCGCACGCCGCCGCCTATGCGCTGGTCGCGTACCAGACGGCGTACATGAAGGCGCGTCGTCCGTCCGCGTTCATGGCCGCGAACCTTTCCGCGGTCATGGACGACACCGACAAGGTGCAGCAGTTCTACCAGGACGCCGTCGCCAACGGTCTGACGATGTGCCCGCCCGACATCAATACGTCCGACTACCGGTTCGTTCCGGTCGACGGGCGAACGATTCGCTACGGACTCGGGGCCGTCAAAGGTACGGGTGCATCGGCGATCGGCGCCATCATCGCGGCTCGCGACGGGACGGACGGACGGGCAGGCGGTCCGTTCCGCGATCTCTTCGAATTCTGCGAGCGGATCGACAAGCGGATCGTCAATCGACGGGTCGTCGAGGCACTGGTCCGCGCCGGCGCATTCGATTCGATCGACCCCGACCGGGCCCGCCTGCTGGCGTCGGTCGGCATCGCGCTGGAGGCGGCGGACCAGCGCGAGCGGGCAGCGTCACAGGTCAGCCTGTTCGGCGAGACCGACGCTGCCGCGCTCCTTCGTCCGGACCTGGTCCCGGCACAGCCCTGGGACGAGCGGCAGCGGCTGACCGAGGAGAAGGCGGCGCTGGGCTTCTACCTGTCGGGGCATCCCTTCCGGCAATATCGCGCGGAGCTCGCGCACTTCATCGGCACCACGCTCGATGCACTGCAGCCGCGGAACGAACCCGTGCTGCTGGCAGGCATGGTGGCGAGCACACGCACCCAGATGACCCGGCGCGGCAAGATGGCCATCGTGACCCTGGACGACGGTGCCGCCCAGATCGAGGTCAGCGTCTACAACGAGCTCTTCGAGGCGCACCGGGACATCCTCAAGGAAGACCGGCCACTGGTGATCCAGGGCAAGGTCGCGAAGGACGAATTCACCGGAGGCCTGCGCGTGGTCGCCGACAAGCTCATGGACATGCGCGCGGCGCGCGAACGGTTTGCGCGCCAGCTGCGCCTTTCGATGAATGGCGAAGCGAGCGCGACACGGTTGCGTCAGCTGCTCGAGCCTTATCGCAGCGGAACGTGTCCGGTCGCGGTACGCTATTTCAACGGCACCGCGACGTGCGAGGTCCGGCTCGGCGAAGACTGGTGCGTCACCCCCGAAGACGGTCTAATCGATACCCTGTCGGACTGGCTGAAACCGGAAAACGTCGAGTTCGTATACGCGTGACGCAGGTCACACTTTAAGTTTGCGCTGCAATGCTATGATTCTATGAATAATCTTGTTTTCGACCGGAACACCTTCGCCGCCGCCCTGGCGTGCGTCACGTTTGCCACGTTGCCACGTTGCCACGGCGAGAATTGCCGTGATAGGGTTTCTCTCCCCTCGGGCCAAAACCCACTCATGCACGCCTTGCGCATTGCCCTGCTGGGCCTTGTATTCGCTGTCTCCGGCGCGGCGCTGGCGGACGACGAGTACGACCGGATCATCGAGCAGTTCGCCTCGTGCTCCACGCCCGAGGCGGCGTCCGTGGTCCCGTCGCTTCCCTATCGCGGAATCGGTATTGCCACGGTTCCTGGCGGGGAGTCGGTCGAGGCGGACCGAGGCGTCGTGTGGTTCAAGGTCAAGCTTGCGCCCGCTTCGCTCGCCAACGGGCATGCGCTGACGTTCGCGCTGAACGGGCGGCGCCTGCCCATCACCGAGACCGGCCTGGAGTTTTCGCTGGCGGGCATCGAGCACGGCGCGCACACGATCCAGGCGAGCGTCGTCGACACCGAAGGCAACGAGATCATCGGTTCCCAGCCGCTCAAGTTCTTCGTGCGGAAGACGTGGTGGGAGACCCCGGGACTTTCCGGTCTGCTGTAATTCCCCGCGTGGCCGTTACGCGCCGCGACATCTCCGTCCCTGCTGAGATAGCCTAGCCGCCCGGCGCGAGCGGGCGGATGAGCAGACCCGTGGTGGAGACACGCACTTCGTACTCCATGGGCTGGTCCGCCGGAGCAAACGTGGCCGATCCGTATTCGACGTCGAGCAGCGGCCGGAGCAGGGTGTACCGGCTGCGCAGGTCGAACACGTCGAGCGGTTTTTGCGTGCCGAGGGCGTGCACCGTGCGGGGACTGTCGCGCTCCTTCTCGATTGCCGCATAGCGGCCCGCGACCCGATCGAGTTCGTACGCCGTGTGGAGCCCGACGAGATTTGCGAGCGGCTTCCATTTGAGCACGTGCGCATCGACGTATATCTGATCGCCGCGCAGGGCATACTCGGCCGTGCGGCCATCGGGAAACCGGAAGTTCGCCTTGAATTCCTGCGGACCCACGGGTTTCACGGTCACGCGCGCAGCCACCGTCTCCCGGGTGAGCGCTTCGTATCCGAGCGTCGAGACGCCGAGCGTGCCGGCAAGTCCCGCGCATGCCAGCAGCGCGCATGCGGTGAGTCCGCGAATCGTGAATCCGACCGGGCGCCGGCGCCGCAGCGCGCCGAACGCCGCGACGAGCAGCAGCACGCCCACGAAGGCGAATCCCGCTGCGATCCAAGTGAAAACTTGTGTCGCGTCACCCACGGCAATCCTGGCGAAGCCGAAAATGCGCCATTATGGCATCGCAGCAGTCCGCGGCGGTCGCAGGGAATTGCGCGAGGCTTCGCGGCTCTGCGCTACAAGCGTTCCCAGGGCTTCATTTGGCTTATGCTCGCATTCGCCGCTTCACTTACCGACGGTGCGCGCCAGGAGTAGATTGCCCGCTCGTCGCAAGAATGCATCCGGATCCGTTCGCACCACGGGTGGATGATGCCTCGCGATTGTTATCCACGACCAAAGGAGCGATGAACATGCAACGCAGAACCCTGATCCGGGCGATCCTGATCGCCGCATTCGCAGTCCTTGGAACCTCATCGAGCGCATTCGCGCAGACCGGCAAGGTCCCACCGCCCGCGGGCAAGCAGGGCGTGGTCATCCAGGTGAGCGACGACAGTCCGAAGACCTGGAACCAGGCGCTCAACGTGATTCGCAACATCCAGGCCGCCTATGGCATGGACAAGGTCGACATCGAGCTCGTGGCGTTCGGCAACGGGATCGGCATGCTGAAGGCGGATTCCGTGGTGGCGAATCGCATCGACGACACCCTCGGCGCTGGCACGCACGTCTACGCGTGTGAGAACACGATGCGCGGGCGCAAGCTTCAGAAGGACGACATGAACCCCAAGATCTCGTACGTGCCGGCGGGGATCATCGAGATGATCGAGAAGCAGCAGTCCGGCTGGGCGGTCGTGCGCCCATAGGGCGAAGCTGTCATGACCACCGGACCGCAGTGCTCCGGCCTGGCGACTATTCGGTCGGCCGCCACTCGAAACGGGTAAAGCGTCCCGACGCCTCGGAAACGGTCACGCCGGCCACCCGCGCGGCCGGTGGCCCTCGATGTGCCCAAGAGATGATCGCCTCGACCGCGCGCGGTGCGCCGTCGACGACCGCTTCAACTGACCCGTCGCGGCAATTGCGCACCCAGCCAGTCACGCCGAGCCGGTCGGCCTCGCGGCACATCGCGTCGCGATATCCGACCCCTTGAACGACGCCGGCTATCCTGAGACGCGTCGCCATCTTCCGCGGCCCACGCCGCCGCGACACTTGCGCTTTCGCACGAACGTACCGCTCACTTTTCGCGCGCGGAGACCGCGGTGAGAATACCCTGCATGATTGCGCGCGGCGACGGGGGGCATCCGGGGACCGCGACGTCCACGGGAATCACGTTGGAAACCCGCCCGCAGCTCGCGTAGCTCTCGCCGAAGACGCCGCCGTCGCAGCCGCAGTCGCCGATCGCGACCACCAGCTTCGGATCGGGTGTCGCGGCGTAGGTGCGCCGCAGCGCCTCTTCCATGTTGCGTGAAACCGGCCCTGTTACAAGCAGCAGATCGGCGTGTCGCGGGCTCGCGACGAACTTGATCCCGAGCCGCTCCAGGTTGTAGTACGGACTGTTCATCGCGTGGATCTCCAGCTCGCACCCGTTGCACGATCCGGCGTCGACGTGGCGAATGGCGAGCGCGCGCCCGAAGCGCTTGACCATCGCTGCATCGAGCGTGCTGGCGAGGACGCGCAGCGCCTCGTCGGTCTGCGGCGGAGCCTCGGTCTTGATGCCGACTTTAACGATCTGCTTCAGCAACTGGTACATGGGTGGCCCGTCCTGCTGTCGGTCAAAGATCCTGGCCCGAATAGGAGAGATTGAACGACTTGTTTATCAGCGGAAAATCCGGGACGATGTTCCCGAGCACTGCGCGCTCGAGGAGCGGCCAGTTCTGCCAGGACGGGTCGTGCGGATGCAATCGATGGATCCGCCCGTCGTCGGCGGTGTCGAGCGCGACCAGAACCTCGCCGCGCCAGCCTTCCACCCAGCCGATGCCCGCCCGCCCGGCA
>JBAVOG010000293.1:0-5744 GCA_049691875.1 Burkholderiales bacterium
GGGCAAGCAGGATTACGCCGACGATCGCGATGACAAACAGGAACTCGACCCCGCCGAGCTCCGGCGGGCGGCGTTTGAGAAGCACCGAGTAGATTCCCCACATCGGCATCGCCAGCAGGATCCAGCCGTCGCCGGCGTAAACGTCGAGCGCCAGCAGGCTGCCGAGTTCGCCGCGCGACAGGATGACGAGGATCCCGACCAGCGAGATCAACATGCCGGCCACTTGGCGGCGCGTGCCGTGCTCGTGCTCGATCACCCACGAGCACAGCAGCATGAAGATCGGCCCCGAGGAGTTGAGCAGCACGGCGTTGACCGTGGTCGTCGTCCTCAGGCCGAGGTAGACCAGACTCTGGAACAGCGCCACGCCGGTAAGCGAAAGCAGGAACAGCGCGCCGGCGTTGCGCCGGAGCGCGTTCCGGGCAGCGAGGACACCGGGCAGCGCGAATGGCGCCAGCACCAGTGCCGCACCCGCCCAGCGCAGAAGATTGAGTGTGACCGGGTCAAATGCGTCGCGCAGCACCCGGCCGATGACCCAGTTTCCCGCCCAGAACAGGTTAGCGAGGGCCAGCAGCGAAAGCGCCAGGGCGCGGCTCCCGGCCGGCGCGGGGCGCGGGGACGATTCGGGCATACGGGCGAGAGTTTAGGGGATTGTGCGTGTTCGTTTGGTCCGCGTTGCGGTAGCGACCGAACGAAGAGCAGAGCCACTCGGCGCTGAAGCGGACTCAAGGTGCACAATTCGATGCGGCCCACAAACAAGAAGCCGGCCCGCACGCTGCGGCTTCTTGCGGAGTGCGCTCTACTCAGTGAAGCTTGCGACGACGAGAGAAGCCAAGACCGGCGAGGGCGACACCGAGGAGCGCGAGGGTGGCGGGTTCGGGGACGGTTTTGAGTACGAAATTGTCGATATGGGCTACCGCACTAGAATCGTCGCCCAACAGTAGCCGGATCTCGGGGTGGTAAACGTCAGTCATTAATTGCTGCCAGGAAATGGTGCCGCCTGTTTCATCGATCCAGCCGTTGGCAGCGGCCTCAAGGTCCGACCAATCCGGATCGAACATCGCCGAGTAACTTTCCCAACTGCTTGGAAAAGAATCGGCCACATCAAGATGCCAGCCACCGAAAGCGGCGCCTTGATAGCGGAAGCGGAGCCAAGTGTCGATGTAGTCGCCAGTGTCGTAGTACACATCAAATGAAATCATCCAGGCCGACGCGCCAGTGTAGTCTCCGGAGGCTTGGGGTAGCGCGGTAGTCGCACCGATGTCGAAGATCGGCGGGGTTAAGTCACGGCGGAGCGCGAGCGAGCCGGCGGGATTGCCAAAGCCCCCATCGCGAACAACTACGGTCGACGTCGTACTTTGAATCCAGCCGTTGGTGTCGCCTGCGCTCCAATCTTCACTATAGGGCACGGCGGCCAGAGCAGATCCGGCCAGTACTGCGAAGGATATGGTGGTAGCCAGAGCCAAATAGGAACGGAGTCTTTCATAGCGATTCATTACGCTACCCCCTCTGCACTCGATGAGTTTGTACGGTGAGCATCAAGCGTACCTACCGGCGTTCCGATTGCAAAACAAGGGGATGGGGCCGTTCGGATCTATGTAGTCTGGCAGACTGTAAAACCCGCCGACGACCTGCCAAGGCCCTTCCGGACCCACCGCCACTCCCAGGGCCGCACTGGGTTCCGATCGCGCCATAGCCAGAACCTAGAAAGCTCGCACACGGCGGGCTTCATGTGGTTGAAGTTGCAGGCTAGTGCAGCCTGCGGTACTACGGTCACGTAAATGCGAAGGTTACGGAAAGCGAGATATTGGTAAGCCCTATGCTCACGGACACGCTTGGAATGTACATGTAGGGATTTTGTCCCATTCCGTTTTCATTTCTGTTGCTTGTTTCAACAACTCGTTTAGTTTCTTCTTCGCCCATTTTTCGATTGCATCGGAAACGCAGCCGCGTCTCCTTGTCCAGAACTCCGTCTCCATTAAGGACGATCTGACCTGCCCGGGTAGGCCAAAGCGGCTATTTCCACGCGTCCCGTCATTAGGTACGATGATTCGGCTTTGTTTGTGCTTGGTGGCCATGCACAGGATCGCGAAGGGCCTAGCTGTGACCGCGGCGCTCGCCGCCATTCAGGCGCATGCCACCGTGCTCACGTTTGACGGGAACATCTGCGACGGTCCTGGCAATAGCTGCACCAATGGCCGGGACATCCTTCAGAGCTACGGCGACCAGCCCGGCGCGCTCGACGTGACCTACGAGCGCAACCTCGACATCCCGGGGACCGCGCCGCTGTCGTTCTGGAACACCCAGTACAGCAATCTCGTCAACGTCGCCTTCGGGGCCGGCATCAGCGGAACAGGCGCGGCTGAGATCTTCCTCAATCCGGAACCCGGATATACGGTGACGCTGAACGGTCTCGCTCTCGGGGCCTGGCCCAGCCAGAACCGCATGTCCCAGCTCACGATACTGGGCGGCGACGGCACGAGCCTGTTCGCGTCCGGGCCCATCACAGTGCTCGGGGCCACCGCCTCCAGCTTCGGGTTCGCCCTCACCCACCCCGACGGCATTCGTATCCAATGGGGTCCGAATGCCTACTACGTCGGCATCGACAATATCGATTTCACGCTAGAGGGACTCCTGGCTATCCCGGAGCCTTCCGCTCTGGCGCTGCTTGCCATCGGGGTCGCCGTTCTCGCGTGGGGCACGCGAAGGCGCTCCTAGCGCCGTCACCTGCGTGGTGGCGGTTCACGTGTTGAGCAGGCGCCACACCTTCTCGGCGGTCACCGGCATCTCGACGTGCTTCGCGCCGCGGTCGCGCAGCGCATAGGCGGCAAGCTAGTTCTCGGGGGGGGGGGTGGCGCTACTCAGTGCAGCTTGCGGCGGCGAGAGAAGCCGAGACCGGCGAGCGCGAGGGCGAGGGGCGCGAGGGTGGCGGGTTCTGGGACCGAAGCGAGCGGAATCAGTGACTGCGACCAATCAAGTTCTGCCCCGGATATTGTGTAATCAACGGAGTTGCCGTTATACGTCACCTCCTTGATGCCACCCCAGTTTATGGATTTGTCCACCTCTCGGCCTGGCGATCTCTCGGTTCTTGAAGATTCGCTTCTTGATCAGCTCTTTCTTGAGACTCCCGAAGAAGGATTCCGCCACGGCACTATCCCAGCAGTTTCCTCGTCGGCTCATGCTTGGCTCCAGATGATTGGTTCGACAAAAGCGCCTCCAATCGTCGCTCCCGTATTGGCATCCTTGATCCGAAGGAATGATCGTTCGGCGACGCCGACGTCGGCGTACAGCCATGAGCACTGCATCGATAACGAGCTCGTGGCTGATCGTCGCCTTCATCGACCAGGCGATGATCTTGCGCGAGAACAGATCCATGACGACCGCAAGGTAGAGCCCGCCTTGCCAGGTCCGAATGTAAGTGATGTCCGTGACCCAGGCAAGGTTCGGCTTAGCGACGTTGAACTCGCGCTGCAGAACGTTGGGAATCGGCGCCGCGGGCTTTGACGACGGCAGTTGTCGAGTGCGGTAGCCATGGTGGGCCCGAATACCGTTGACTCGCATGAGTCGCGCCACTCGATGCTTGCTGCAAGTCTCGCCGGCTTCTCGAAGATCGTAAGCGTCCGCCCGACACCGTCTTGACGACGGCGAGGTGATTCAGGCGGCGAGCGGAAGCTCGGGTTTTAGTACCTCGGCGACCGTCCAGGGGAGCAGCTCGCTGACCGGGCTGATCGGGTGGTCGGCGATGTGCGCGAGGACGTACCGCAGATAGGCCTCGGGGTCGATGCCGTTTAACTTTGCGGTGCCGACCAGGCTGTAGATTGCCGCGGCGTGCTCGCCACCGGCGTTGGAGCCGCAGAAGAGGTAGTTCTTGCGCCCGAGCGCGATCGCGCGCAGCGCCCGTTCGGCGGCGTTGTTGTCGATCTCGATATGACCGTCGTCGCGGTAGCGGGTCAGGGCCGTCCAGCGCATGAGGACGTAGCAGATCGACGCGGCGAGATCGGACTTCTTTGAGGTTCGGGCGAGGGTGCCACGCAACCACTCGCGCAGTGACTCGAGCAATGGTCCGCTCTGAGCCTGCCGGATCGCTTTGCGCTCGTCGGGCGGGCGGCCGCGGATGTCGGCTTCGATCTCGTAGAGCTTGCCGATGCGCTCCAGCGCCTCGGCGGCGATCTGCGAGGCGGTCGCCTTGAACAGATTGTAGAAGGCACGCCGGACGTGCGCCCAGCAGGCCGCCTCCTTCACCCGATTGCCCTGGTAGAGCGCGCTGAAGCCCGAGTACGCGTCGGCCTGCAGGATCCCGGCGAAGCGCCTCAGGTGTTCGCGCGGGCGCTCGCCGCGCCGATCCGGGGAGTGGCGGAACAGCACCGCCGGCGGCTCGTCGCTCCCGGCAGGTCGATCATCCCGGACGTAGGTCCACAGCCGTCCTGTCTTGGTCTTGCCGCGGCCCGGATCGAGCACCGGGATCGGAATGTCATCGGCGTGCAGCTTCGGGCTCGCCACGACGTAGCCTCCGAGCGCCTCCACCAGCGGCTCGAGCAGGGCGAAGCACTTGCCCACCCACGCGGCCATCGTCGAGCGTTCCAGGTCCACCCCCTCGCGAGCGTAGATCTCGCTCTGGCGATATAGCGGCAGGTGATCGGCGTACTTGGACACCAGCACGTGGGCGAGCAGTCCCGCGCCGGGCAGTCCACGCTCGATTGGCCGTGACGGTGCGCGCGCTTGGGCGATGCAGTCGCACTTCACGCAGGCGAGCTTCGGGCGCACGTGCCGGATCACCCGGAAGCGCCCGGGCACGTCGAGCACCTCGGAGACGTCCTCGCCGATCGCGCGCATGTCGGCGCCGCACTGCGGGCAGCTGCAGGCGGGCATGTGCACCACGCACTCGCGCGGCAGGTGTTCGGGCAGCGCGCGCTGGCGAGACACCGGTTGTTGCGTCTTCACCGACGCGGCGGCACCCGTGAGGATCGGCGCCTCGGCTTCGAGCGTGAGCTCGAGTTGCTCGATCTCCCGGTTCAACCGCTCCGAGGAGCGGCCGAACTGCATGCGCTTGAGCTTGGCAATGAGCAGCTTGAGCGACTCGATCTCGCGCGCCCGGGTATCGAGAAGCGGCCGGTGCTCGAGCACCATGCGCTTGAGCGCTTCAATATTTTCGGGCAGATCGTCGTCGGTGTGACTCACGCGCGCGAGTGTTGGAGCGTCGTTGTTCTACTGCAATAGACTCGCCCGCTGTGTATTGAGTTCCGCAATCGAGCGACGACTGTTACGCAGCGAACTCCGGTTGCCAAGCGCGACTCGGACGCCGCCAGTCGATGCCTTCCATCAGCATCGCAAGCTGCGCGGCACGGAGCGACACCGCACCGCTGTCGGCCTGCTGCCACACGAAACGCCCGCGCTCAAGACGCCTGGAGAACAAGCACAGCCCGTCGCCGTCGAACCACAGCAGCTTCACGATATCGCCGCGGCGACCGCGGAAGACGAACAGATTTCCGCAGAACGGGTTGTGCGCGAGTGTCGACTGGACGAGCGCGGCAAGCCCGTCGAACCCCTTCGAACCGCTTCCGCATGTCGGTCACCCCAGCGGCGAGCCAGATCCGCGTGCCCACCGGCAGCGTGATCATCGATAGCGCGCCAGCGCGTCCAGCACCACACGCAACTCTGCGGCCTCGACCGGGCCGCACACGACGAGCCTCGCCGCGCCGAGCACGATCTCGATTGAGCCGCCCGTCGGGTGCTCGGTAACTATAGGC
>JBAVOG010000294.1:0-3118 GCA_049691875.1 Burkholderiales bacterium
GTGTAGACGACGCGCCGCGTCGTGCGGCGGGCGACGCCGGCATAGGACAATGGCGTGAGTGGCGCGCCGATGATGGCGGCGGCTTGCCCGGGAAAACTCAATCCGAGCGGCGCCTGGGGAGCGCGCTCGGCGAGCAGCAGCAGCGGCACCGATGCGCCGAGCAACGCCCATTTCAGGGTATTCCTCATTGCAGGCTCCTTTGTGCTCACTTGGATGGGACCGTGCCCTTCTCGAGCGGGAGGAAATCGACCTTCTTCGCGTTCTTCGGCGGCGTGAAGGCGAACGTCCGGTCGGAGAGCTTGGGCGCAAGGTCCCACTTCGTCATCACGATCGCGAATTCGGGCGAGCCGGCGACGTCCTTGGTGGTGATCACGAACTTGCGCGGCAGGGGCTGCTTGCCCTGCTGAACCCAGATCTGCCAGTCGACGTCGGGGTTGCGGAAGGCGAGATGGTCGCAGCGCGCGCCCTCGATCTCGCTTTCGCCGACCACGAATCCGGAGGTTGCGTCCTGCATCAGGATCTCGTACGCGTTGGAGTAGATGAGGTCCCCGGCGGGCGCGATGATGTCGAGCTTGTTCCGCTCGAAGTCCAACATCGCTTCGAGGCTGCCGGGGGCGTCGACGGTCGCGTAGTACTTCTGTCCCGGGTTGTAGAGCGTGAGCGACTTCCCGTCGTAGTAGAAGACCTGGTCGACGAGCTCCCCCTGGCGCTCGGCGCGTAGCTTGTTCGGGCGCTGCACCGAGAGCGTCACGGTGTTGTCGAACTGGAGCTTCTGCCCCGTCTTGAGCACCGCCTCGATCGTGGTCCGCGTGTGGACGCTGAACCGCTTCTGCGCCGCCAGGTATTCCAGCGATGCCTTCAGCAGCTTCTCGGCCTGCGGGTCCATCCCCGCGGGTTGCGCGAGCGACACCTGCGGCAGGACCGCGGCGGAAAGCAGCGCACACGCAGCGACCAGTCGAATCGCCCGCCGGTATCGCTTACTCGTCGACATTTCTCTCCGCTCTGCGTCGGGCCGGGCCTGACACCGGGATTTCAGGAGCTTCCGCATTTGCCAGCCGCCCGCCCGATCGCCGCGAGCAGGTCTTCCTTGTTGAACGGCTTGTAGAGCACCGTCACGGGCGTGAACTCCGCGAGCGGCCCGCTCACTTCGGCCGCCGGAAGGGCGGTGATGAATACCGTGGGAAGGTCGCGGCCGGCTGCGACGAGCCTCCGCTTCAGCTCGATGCCACCGATCCCGGGCAGGTCCACGTCGAGAACGAGACATGCATCGTGCTGGGGAACTCCCTGAGCGAGCAGGGCTTCCACCGAGGCGAAGGCCTCGACCTCGAGACCTGCCAGACGGATCGTGCGGGCGAGCGCCCGCCGCAGCGAGTCGTCATCGTCTACGAGCAGCACGTGCAATTCCCGGATTCTCGGTGCCAACACGGTCGGAGTATTCGCCGCCCCGACCGCCGGGAAAATACGACCTTGGTGTTACGGGGACGTCCGCCTCGCGCGCCCGCGGCGTTCAACGCCTTCCGGACACCGGAATAGTGAGCACCGGCGCCGTGGTCGAGGAATGAATGCGGATCCTTCGGCCGGCCGGTGCGTACGATCTCCGGTCCCACCCACGCGCAGCCGGACAGAGCGCTCGCGAGCCTCACCACCTTTACTGAAGTTCCTTGACGAATTCTTGGAACGCGGGCGAATCGCGCAGCAGCTGGGCCCCGGTCTCGCGCAACTTGTCGACGGCCTCGTCCGAGAGAGCGAAGGACGTTGGCAGGTTCTCCAGGTACTCGCGCAACCGGGGATCGGCGACTGTCTCGAAGCTCACGTCGATCACCGAGAATTCGACCGGAAGAACCCCGGTTCCCGGCTGAATGCTCTGCCCGAGGCGTCGCGCGTCGGCGTCGAGCTTTTCGCGCAACCGCCATTCGGTGATCACGTCCTGCAGCGCGGCGATCGCCTCGGTCGAGTAGCGGTCGATCGGCACCGAGATTGACTGCATCAGCAACGCAAACGTGCCCGGCCCGTCGGGGTCCCGGTCGAAGCCGAAACTCGGCGCCGATCGCGAGTTGACGACCACGATCACGATCCGCCGCAGTCCGTTCTCGATCACGGCGGCGCGGAAATCCTCGTTCGCCATGACCTCCTGCAGCGCCTGCACGATTCCGTAGAGTCCGAGATTGTCCGAGAGGCCGCCGTCCACGAGATGGATGTACGGGCGCTCGCGACTATCCTCGAGGAGCGCGAGCTGCCGGAGGCGAAGCTCCATCCGGTTGCCGAGGAGCCGCTCCGTGGAGGCCGTTCCCATCCCGGCCATCCATCCGGACGGGCGGAAGCCGCAAGTGCCGCCGCGGTTGTCGATCGTCACGGGCGACAGGACGATCGGGACGGCGGAGGACGCAGCGGCCGCGCGCGACAGGCGAAAGCGGCTCAGGTCACCGCAGATCACGTTGAACTCGGGCTGCGAGAAATCGACGCGCATGCCGGTGGTGACGTCGGTCGCGCCGACGACGGCAACCGGGGTCTCCCGCTTGAGGAGATCGCCGTAGGTGGCGTCGTGGAAGAGGATCTCGTCGTAGTACTCCTCCGCCAGCTCCGAGCGCCCGAACCCCTGCGAGAGCACTTGCGGCCACCGCAAGGGATTGAAGAGGCGCTGCAACAGCTCGCCTTCGACGTCGCGCTTGAGGAACTCCTTGTCGTAGAAGTCGAAGAGATGCGCGCCATACAGTGCGTACGCGAGGGCCGTGAAGCTGCCTCCCGAAGTCCCGGTGATGAGGTCGATCTGGGAGAGCGCGGAGGCCGTTCCGCGCGACGTCTTCACTGTTGTGCTGCGCAGTTCTTCGAGCACACCGTAGGCGAAGGCCGCGGCGCGTGTGCCGCCGCCCGAGAACGTCAGGATGAAGAGCGTCTGCGGATCGTTGTCCGGCAGGACGCGGCGCGGATCCCAGCGGTAGCCGCTGTCGGGCTCGAAGTGTGCGAGGTCGGGCGTGACCGGACGCACGGCGCACCCGCCGAGCAGGAGGCTCGCGAAAGATGCCGCGAGAAGGAATCCGATTCCCCGGGCAAGCAATCTTGTCTGACGTGAGTACCACGCGACCGGTGCATCGCGAAACGCATCGGCGCGATCCAGCAC
>JBAVOG010000295.1:0-2745 GCA_049691875.1 Burkholderiales bacterium
TGTTGACGCCGAGCTCCGCGAGGACATCAGAACCTGGGACGTATGGGCGCGAGACGCACCGGCTCGTGGTCGTGTTCCCGTGCGGGTGGTGGGAGCGAGAAGCCGGTACGGACGCGGCGAGGCCTGATTTGGTCTACCCGCGTGGTAGATTGCCGGCGGTAAGGCTGCGCGACGTGTTTAGAAAAGCCAGTCTTTTGGTCCTTTGCGCCGACACCGACCCCCATGCAAAAGCTCACGATCGCGGCACTGTCTCTGGCCCTCGTGCCAATCGCTGTGCATGCACAGGTCAATGCTGGTGAACGGCCACCCGAGTCGAGCCAGCCGTTCACCGTCACCCAAGTGGCGACGTTCAATCTCCCCTGGCGCATCGCGTTCCTGCCCGATGGACGCATGCTGATCACGGAGAAGGTTGGTCCCATCTGGCTGGTCACGCAGGACGGCGCGAAGATCCCGGTCGCGAACGTGCCGGCGGTGCTGGCCCAGGGGCAGGCCGGTATGCTGGGTGTCTTCCTGTCGCCGCAGTACGAGACTGACCGCGAGGTCTACCTCACGTTCTCGGAGCCGGGCGATGACGGATCGAGCCTGGCGCTGGCGCGGGCCAGGCTGTCGATTGAACAGGACTCCGCGAGTCTGGACGGCCTGGAGGTGCTGTGGCGTCAGATGCCGAAGGGCCGGGGTGGCCAGTTCGGTGCCCAGATCGCCTTTTCGCCCGATGGCCGGTATCTGTTCCTGGCGGTCGGCGAACGGCAACGGATGACGCCGGCGCAAGATCCCGACCAGGCACTCGGCAAGATTCTGCGCCTCACGCTAGACGGCAAACCTGCGCCAGGCAACCCAACGACGGGAAAAACTGGCGCGTCGAGTGTTTCCCTGATTAATCCACCGCGGGATACGGAACTGGCCAAAACGGCGCCGGTCGTCAGCACCTATGAATTCCCCGGACCAAATCTGGCACCGGCGGAGACCTGGGCGACCGGCTTTCGTAACCCCTACGGTCTCGCCTTCGGGCCCGATGGGCGATTGTGGGAACTCGAGCACGGCCCCAGGGGCGGCGACGAGCTGAACCTGATCGAGCCCGGGAAGAACTACGGCTGGCCGCTCGTGTCGTTCGGCGTGAACTACAACCGTGTGCCGATTCCAAGTCCGGACTCGCGCCCCGATTTAGTGAAGCCTGTCATCTACTGGACGCCGGTCATCGCGCCGGGCAATCTCACGTTCTACGAGGGCGCGATGTTTCCAGAGTGGCAGGGATCCGCACTGGTGGGAGGCCTGAAGTCGCGGGCGCTCATCCGCATTATGTTCGACGGCAAGGGCGGCGCCGAACAAGCTGAGCGCTGGGCCGTTGGCTTCCGCGTGCGCGACGTGGCCATCGCGCCCGACGGGGCCATCTGGCTCATCCAGGACGCGAATCCTGGCGGGTTGTATAGGCTGATCCCGAAGTAGCCAGAAACGGTTGACGTCACCCCGTATTTCGGCACAGGCTAGAATTGGAGAACGTCACTTCGAGACTCCTTGTGAGGTTGGTCCGGTTTCGGTACTGCGCGACGAGCGGTGTATTGAGCCCGGGAGAATGGCGTAACGCTGCTTCGGCCGACGTCCCCATCGTCCTTTCGGATCTAACGCGGTATGAAGCGAAGCTATAACGTCGGCTTCCTGCTGATGAGCGAGTATTCTTCCTATAACGCCGCGTTCGGCCTCGCTCATGTTCTCCAGGAGCGTGGACACAACGTCATCTTTCTCGTGAGCGACAAAGTCATATTTTCGCAGTATGTGACCGCGCATGGATTTGGGGTCATCGAGATTCCAGAAGTTCCGAGACGCGAGAAAGCTAGATTTCGGCCGCTCAAACGACTGAAGCAACGTGCACAGGACATCAGACTCGAAGATGACCTCCTTTCCGACCTGATCAGGAAGACTTCGCTCGATTTCTGTCTTGTCGATACGATTCGATACGATCTCTTTCCATTCGCGCTTGTGCTTGCGAAATCGGGGGTACCGACAATCCTTCTCTTTTACACCTTTGCGTCGAGGTTCCAAGCCCGATATCCACCCGTTTTCTCTTCGGCGATTGCTTCTGGTACCACGACTCCGAGTGTTCGATCAAAGACTGGCTACGCTCTGCTTTGGGTCTGGACCATATGCTTCGGGCGAGCCAGCGCATGGGGCCCCCTCGAGTACGTCGAGCGCGTCGTCGAAATGCGCATTGACCAGATCCGCAACATCGGTTTCGAACGAGCATTGCGCCAGCTCGGCCACAGATCGACTTGGAGTGAGTACAAGAGAAGGCCGCTTATGCCGGAGATCGTTTTTGGACATCGCCCGCTCGACTGGCCTGCCGTTGCATCAAGTCCAGACCGGTGCTACTTCGGCACAACCGACCTTCTCAGGAAGAGTCCTGAGTTCGACTGGTCAACCATTGATGTCAGCAAGCCCATCATCTACGGCAGCATCAGCACCGCCCGTGGATTTGAAAGAATCGGTCGTTCGGCCACGGAGACCAGAGCCGTAGGATGGGAGCTTTCAAAGAAAAGATTTCGTCTGGCAAATCGCTATCTCGAGGTGGTGCTCGAAGCATTCTCGCAACGGAAAGACTGGCAACTCATCCTCGCTTGTGGGCCGTTCTATCAAAGCTTCCGGAGCTCAGCCAAACGCAATATCAAAATTTATGAAAGGCTTCCACAACTTGCGGTACTCAGCAGGGCCGACCTTGCCATCACTTGGGGGGGTGCGGGGACCGTCCGGGAA
>JBAVOG010000296.1:0-1501 GCA_049691875.1 Burkholderiales bacterium
TCGGGCTGGATGTGCGAGTGTTGGTACCGGCGAACCCGGAGTGGCGCTATTTGCACGCCGGGCACGGAATGCCTTGGTATCCGTCGGTGCGGCTGCATCGACGGCTCCCCGGAGCGGACTGGTCCGCCGTCCTGGTTGCCGCCACGGCGGCTCTCTGAGGATGGTGCCTTGGACCCGCGAGGCGGGCGAATCGATCAAACTTGACGCAGGGGATTGCGCCCGAGGCCGGAGATCAAAGTGGGCATGTTGACCAGGCTGTTGGGGGGAGTGTTGCGGCACACGCCGAAGTCTCAGGCGCCTGTGCGCCAGGCGGTGGACGACGGTCAGCTCGCTACCCTGCGATTGAATGTCTGCACGGACCTTGCGGCCTGCAGGGGGCGCTGTTGCCGCCGTGGCGTGCGAATGCTCGAGCGAGACGCGACGCGAATCGTCGAATTTGTGCAGACTCATCCGGAGCACTTCGAGCTCCTGCGCAACGTCGCGGCACCGTTCTACCGGAGCGAGGTGGCAGACGGCGTTCAGATCTACCGGACCGAGGTCGTCGCGACCGATGGACCCGGCCGGCACGGAATCTATCGGGCCGAGCGCGCCGGAGAAGTCGTTTCCGACGCCGAACGGAAGACCGCGCACTGCGTGTTCCGCTATCCGGACGGCCGTTCTTCCCTGCAGGTCGCGTCCGTGGCGCTCGGGCACCACAAGTGGGAGTTTAAGCCGGCGCCGTGCTGGCTGTTTCCAGTGCACGTCGTATTTGCGGGCGAACGCGACGGCGTCCGATGCTATCGTCTCGAGTACGCGGGCGGGCATGTCGATTTCGTGGACTACGCATGCGGTTGGCTCGACCCGAACGGACTTTCCGGCGATCAAGCCCTCGCCGAGGAGATCGCTTGCTTCCGCGAGTGGTTCCCGCTGGACCCGGAGCGGTTCATCAACGAGGTGCAGCCGGGCGGCGCGACCGAACGGACGGATCCGATCCGGGGATGAGCTGGTTCAGTCGCTTCCGTCGGCTGGCCGAAGCGCCACCCGCCACTCCCGCGCCAGAGCGAAGGGTCGCGTTGGCCGAACCAGAGCGCGCAGCGGGTGTGAAAGGCAGGATTCGCGAAATGCACGGGGTCGCTGCCTACCAAGACGCCGCGCGCGCGGCCGACCGTGCGCTGGATGCCGATCCGGAAGACGCTGAGTTGAATGTCATTGCCGGAGAGGCCCGCACGGCACTGGGCGAAGACGAAGCGGCGCTCGATTACTACAATCTCGCGCTGCATTACGACCCAACAAACGAAGCGGCACTCAATGGCCGTGTGCGGTCTCTTGCACGGTTGGGGCGCGCCCACGAGATACCCAATACGTATCTTGAGTTTCTCAAGGCGACGCCGACTCATCGCGATGCCTTGTACGCGCTCGCGCTGGACGCCGAGGAGCGAGGTGACTTCAAGGAAGCGGGTCGGCTGCTCGAAAGATTGCTTGACCGGCATCCGGACGACGTCGATTCGCTCAATCTTCTCGG
>JBAVOG010000297.1:0-2745 GCA_049691875.1 Burkholderiales bacterium
CGGGGGGATATACAAGGGCAGGTGGGAAGGGAAGGGTCCCACCCCTTCCCTGGCCCCTTGTTCGTTCGGGGATATACAAGGGACATTCGTCCCTTGTTCGTACGCCCGCTCTTGCGTGAAGAAGCACGGCCGCAATTTCGAGATAGATTCGTGTCGAATCCGAATGCGGCGACCCGCGCGCGAACGATCAGCCCAGGAACAGGCGATAGGCCGGATTGGCCGTCTCGTCGACATAAGGATAGCCCAGCGTCGCGAGAAACCGGCGGAACTCGCGCATCTCCCGCGGCGGCACCTGCATGCCGACCAGGACCCGGCCGTCGTTTGCGCCGTCGTTCCGGTAATGAAAGAGGCTGATGTTCCAGTCTGATCGCATGCTCTCGAGGAACCGCAGGAGTGCGCCCGGTCGCTCCGGGAATTCGAAGCGGTAGAGCAACTCGTGATCGGCATGCGCGGCGCGTCCGCCGACGAGGTGCCGAACATGCAGCTTCGCCATCTCGTTGTCCGAGAGGTCTACCGTCTTGAGGCTGTGGCGCTCGAGCGTCCGCACGATACGCTTCCGCTCGGCGCGATCGTGAATCTGCACGCCCACGAATACGTGCGCCGCAGTCGGATCCGCGATCCGGTAGTTGAACTCCGTGATGTTCCGCCCCCCCAGCGCTGCGCAGAACTTCTTGAAGCTGCCGGGCCGCTCGGGAATCGTGACGGCGAACAACGCCTCGCGCTGCTCGCCCACCTCCGCCCGCTCGGCGATGAACCGCAGCCGATCGAAATTCGTGTTCGCGCCGGATGTGATCGCCACCAGCTTCCGGTCGCGCGCACCCGTTGCCTGAACGTACCGCTTGATGCCCGCGACACCCAGCGCCCCGGAGGGCTCGAGTATCGAGCGGGTGTCCTCGAAGACGTCCTTGATCGCGGCGCAGATCTCGTCGGTATCCACGAGGATCCAGTCGTCGACGTGCGTCTTTGCCAGCCGGAACGTCTCGACTCCCACCTGCTTCACGGCCACGCCGTCGGCAAAGAGGCCGACGTGCGGGAGCACCACGCGACGCCCGGCCCGCACCGAGCGCGTCATCGCATCGGAATCCACGGGCTGCACGCCGATCACCTTGATCGACGGTTGCAGGCGCTTCACGTAGGCCGCGATGCCAGAAATCAGTCCGCCGCCGCCGACGCACACGAAGATCGCGTGGATCGGACGCGTCGCCTGGCGCAGGATCTCCATTCCGATGGTGCCCTGCCCGGCGATCACGTCCGGATCGTCGTAGGGATGCACGAAGGTGAGACGCTCGCTGCGCTCGATCCGCTTCGCGGCGTCGTGCGCTTCGCTGTACGAGTCGCCGGTCAGCACGACTTTTGCCCGCAGGGCTTTCACCGCATCGACCTTGATGCGTGGCGTCGTCACCGGCATCACGATCACCGCGCGGCAACCCAACTTGCGCGCCGCGAGGGCCACACCCTGCGCGTGATTGCCGGCCGACGCGGCGATCACGCCGCGCTTCAGCGCGGCCGCCGGCAATTGCGCCATCTTGTTGTACGCACCGCGCAGCTTGAACGAGAACACCGGCTGCATGTCCTCGCGCTTGAGCATGATCCGGTTGCCGAGCCGCGCCGACAGATTCGGCGCGAGCTCGAGCGGCGTCTCCTCGGCGACATCGTAGACGCGCGCGGTGAGGATCTTTTCCAGGTAGTCGGTCGGCATCGGGAACGGGAAAAGCGGGTACCGGCGCGGCGTTGCGCGGGCGCATCCTTACGCGGGGGAGCGCGTAATGTAGAGGAAACGGGCCGGTTGCGCCATCGGCCCGCTTCCGCTTACGGTGCCGCGTGGACTTCATCGATTTCTTCACGCCGGCGGCGAGTCTCGGCTCCCTCGCGCTCGCCGCGTTCCTCGCGGCAACGCTCGTTCCGCTCAGCTCGGAGGCCGTGCTGTTCGGCCTGCTCAAGCTGCATCCGGAGCTTGCGTGGCCGGCGGTCACCGTGGCGACAGCGTGCAACACGCTCGGGGGACTCACGACCTATCTGATCGGACGCTTCATTGCGACCCGCAAGCCGCTCGCGGGCCACGACGCCGTGCGGCGCTGGGGCGCACCAGCGCTGCTCTTCGCCTGGGCGCCATTCGTGGGCGACGCGTTGTGCATCGCCGCCGGCTGGCTGAAGGTCAACTGGCTGAGTGTCACGCTTTTCTCGGCCGCGGGACGGCTGGCGCGATACGCGGTGATCGCGCAGGGGGCGCTCTGGTAAGATTTCGGGCGCCCAAGGGAGACGACAAGATGCCGAAGCAGGCACGCAGAACCAGGAAGGTGAAGCCGGTCTGGGAACGGGGCTATCGTTCGCACGGCTACTGGCTGGGCAAGGAGCGCGTCGGCAAGGTCACCCTCGACGGGGACGCGGACGGCGCTGGGCGCTACCGGTGGGAGTCCGGCAATCGGGCCGGCAAATCGAACACGCTGCGCGAGGCCAAGCAGGCGGTGGAACAGACCGTCCTGATCGGCGCGCGGCAACTCGGGCTGTTCGACGAATAGCGGACGCCTGCTGAACCACCCTGGCTGCTGCGTAGCCACCACTTCTGCGGATGCTCTGGAACACCACCCCGGCTGCTCCGCAGCCACCCCTCCTCAACGAGGAGGGGAAGAACCCAGGCGCGCATCACTGCCGGCCTACCGGGAAGGGAGGTAACGGAGGGGAACCAGGCGGTTCCCCTCTGTTCGTGACCTGCCCGAAGCTCACTGCCGCTACGCGGCAGTGAGC
>JBAVOG010000298.1:0-1521 GCA_049691875.1 Burkholderiales bacterium
GGTATACCAGCCGAATCCGCCCCTCGTGACGCGCCACCAGCAGCTTCAAGGCGGGCGCGGCCTGCTTGCAGTTGGGACATTCGAAGTCGCCGTATTCGACGATCGTCACCGCAGCATGGGTGGGTCCAAGCGAGTGATCGACCGGAGTTACCGGTACCGTCAAATCGAAATGGTGGGCGTGAGTCACGTTGGTCTCCGACAGCGTCGAGGCGGAAAAATCGGATAAAGCGGATGATCGTGCACCGGATTGTAGCCGTCGGCGAACATTGTAAGGAACGCGCGATGCATCGCGACTACGGACACGACTGTGCGGCTTGCGAGGGGGCATGATGGCAACGCGTGGATTTTCTGGCAGGGGGCGGCCAGCCAGCACGAACGGGCGACTTCCGCCGGGGCAATTCCTCACGGAGGAGTTTCCTGTACTGTCGGCCGGCCCCACTCCGCGGATCTCGCTCGAGCCGTGGCGATTTACCCTGCGGCTCGGGCCCAGGCCGGTGAAACAGTGGACATGGAACGAGCTGAACGCCCTGCCCGTGTCGACGATCACGCGCGACATCCACTGCGTGACGCGCTGGAGCAAATTCGATACGACCTGGTCGGGAATCTCGGTCGATGATCTTTTGGCCGATGCCGGCGTGACGCCGCCGACGCCGTACATCCTCGCGCACTCCGTCGACGGCTATTCGACCAACGTTCCGGCCAAGGATCTGGTCGGTGGCCGCGGAATGGTGGCGCTCGCCTACGACAGGCGGCCGATCTCGCCCGAACACGGCGGGCCGGCGCGACTGCTGGTCCCGCATCTGTACTTCTGGAAATCTGCCAAGTGGCTGAGCGGACTGCAATTCACCGACCGCGACGAGGCCGGATTCTGGGAATTGCGGGGATACCACATGTACGGCGATCCCTGGCAGGAGCAACGCTACTCGGGTGACTGAAGGAAGCGCATCCACGGAAAGCTCGTCCCCTGCCGGGAAGCTCGTCTGGAAGACGACGACGATAACGGCGATCGTGCCACGCACGCCGCGCATCAAGAGCTTCTTCTTCGCGTGGCCCGAGCCGATGTCGTTCACTCCGGGGCAGCACATGGACGTGCGGCTCACGGCGCCGGACGGCTACGAGGCGCAGCGCAGCTACTCGATCGCGTCTGCACCCGAGCATACGGGCCACCTCGAGCTCGCGGTCGAAAGGCTCGTGGACGGCGAAGTCTCGACCTTCCTACACGACGAGGTGCGGGTGGGCGACGAGATCGAGCTGCGCGGGCCGATCGGTGGGCACTTCGTCTGGTCAGTGCAAGACGGCGGTCCACTGCTCCTGATCGGTGGCGGCTCGGGCGTGGTGCCCCTCATATCCATGATCAGGCATCACGCCGCCCGGGCAAGCACCCATCCCGTAACGCTCATTGCGTCCGCTCGGACGTCGGAACACCTGCTGTTCCTCGACGAGTTGCGATCCTTGCATGCCGAGCTGCGCGCGTTTGCCCTGGTCGCCACGGTCACCCGGGAGACGCCGGCGCACCCGGAC
>JBAVOG010000299.1:0-3369 GCA_049691875.1 Burkholderiales bacterium
GATCGAGCGTGTCGGCCTTGGCCATCTCGCGGCGCGGCCGGCACGGGTGCTGTCCGGCGGTGAACAGCAACGCCTGGCGATTGCGCGCGCGTGGGCGCTGCGCCCGGAAGTGCTGTTCCTGGACGAGCCGACCGCGAGCCTGGACCCGACCGCGACCCGTGAGATCGAGACTTCGATCGCGGCCATCCATGCGACGGGCACGAAGATCGTCATGACGACGCACAACCTCGGTCAGGCGCGCCGCATCGCCGACGAGATCCTGTTCCTCAACCAGGGCCGGCTCGCCGAGCGCGCACCGGCCGAACGTTTCTTTACGGCCCCGGCGACGGCGGAGGCCGCCGCCTTCATCAAAGGAGAATTGCCATGGACATGATTCGACGCGCTCTCGTAGTCGCAGCAATCGGAGGGGCAGTGATCGCTGCCGCGCCTGCCTCTGCCCAGGAGAAATTCATCACCGTGGCTTCGACCACCTCCACCGAGAACTCGGGTCTTTTCAAGCACATCCTGCCGATCTTCGAGAAAGAAACCGGCATTCAGGTGCGGGTGGTTGCGCTCGGCACCGGCCAGGCGCTCGACCTTGCGCGCCGCGGCGACGCGGACGTGCTGTTCGTGCACAACAAGAGCGCGGAGGAGAAGTTCGTCGCCGAAGGTTACGGCGTGAAGCGCAATGACGTGATGTACAACGACTTCGTCCTGATCGGGCCGAAGAGCGATCCGGCGAAGGTCGGTGGCGGGAAGGACATTCTCGTCGCGCTCCAGACGGTTGCGAAGGCGAAAGCGCCGTTCGCCTCGCGCGGCGACAAGAGTGGAACGCACGCTGCCGAGCTTCGTTACTGGAAGGCGGCTGGGGTAGATCCCCAGACCGGCAAGGGCACCTGGTACCGGGAAACCGGCTCCGGAATGGGGGCAACGCTCAATACCGCGTCCGGAATGAATGCCTACGTGCTCACCGATCGCGGCACATGGCTGTCGTTCAAGAACCGCGGCGATCTCACGGTCCTCGTGGAAGGCGACCCGCGGCTCTTCAACCAGTACGGCATCATGCTCGTGAACCCCGCAAAGCATTCGCATGTGAAGAAGGATATGGGCCAGGCTTTCATCGACTGGGTGCTCTCGCCGGCCGGCCAGAAAGCGATCTCGGACTACAAGATCGGGGGCGAGCAGCTCTTCTTCCCGAACGCGAAGTCCTGATGCCGTGCGAGCCGCGATCCTTCTGGCGGGTTTTGTCGTGCTTGCGAATGGCGTGCATGCACAGGAGGGTGTCCGGCTGTACGCAGCCGGCAGCCTGAAAGGTGCGCTGACCGAGATTGCCGACGCGTACACCGCGAGCGGCGGGCAGAAAGTGGTCAAGACGTTCGGCCCGTCCGGTCTGCTGAGACAGCGGATAGCGAATGGCGAGCCCGCGGAGGTCTTCGCGTCGGCGAACATGACGCATCCGCAGGCGCTTTCCGCTGCGGGAATGAGCGGCCCGGTGGCGCTGTTCGCGCGCAATCGCCTGTGCGCACTCACGCTGCCTGCCGTCGCGGTGACCCCGGAGACGTTGCTCGAGCGCATGCTCGATCCAACCGTGAAGCTCGGCACGTCCACTCCGAAGGCGGACCCGTCTGGCGACTATGCGTTTCAGCTCTTCGACAAGGCGGATGTCGTCCGTCCGGGCGCGGGGAAGACCCTGGCCGCAAAAGCGCTGAAGCTCACCGGCGGGCCGGACTCGCCGCCGCCGCCGAAAGACCGGGTCGTGTACGGCGTGCTGGTCGCGAAGGGTGCGGCCGACATCTTTCTCACCTACTGCACGAATGCGCTGGCCGCCAGGAAGGAGGAGCCGCAGCTCGCCGTCGTGCAGGTGCCGGAGAACCTTGCGGTCGGCGCCGATTACGGCCTGACGGTGATGAAGCAGGCCGGGCCGCACGCCCGCGATTTCGCGCTTTTCGTGCTCTCGATCCCGGGACAGGAGATTCTTGCCCGCCACGGCTTCACGGCGGTCGCAGTTCCCTGAGCGGCTGAACGCGAAGTTCCGTCGCGCCCGGGTGGAGCGGCCCGCCTCCGCCACGAAGCAATCGACTCCGCCGCCGAGGATGCGGACGCCGCCAAGAAGAGTTGCCAGACTGCGCTATATTTGGCAGGATACTACGAAAACTGCCAAGCCTTGCGAGCCCAGAGGAGCGCAGCAGCATGACACCTTCCCGCCTGTTCGCGCGTGCATCCGTCGCCATCGCGCTTGCTCTTGTCGCCGCGCCCGCCGCGGCACAGGGCGTCACGGTGTTCGCGGCCGCGTCGCTCACGAACGCGCTCCAGGACGTCGGCAAGGCGTACGTCGCCCAGGGCGGGAAGCCGGTGAAGTTCTCGTTCGCCTCGAGCTCCACCCTCGCGAAGCAGATCGAGAGCGGCGGGGCGGCGGATATCTTCGCCTCGGCCGACGAGAAGTGGATGGACTATCTCGCCGAGCGGAATCTCATCGTCGAGTCCACGCGCTCCAGCCGCCTCGGCAACTCGCTCGTGCTGATCACGCCGGGCGACGACAAGCGCACGGTCAAAATCCACAGGGGCATGAACCTTGCCGGGATGATCGGCGACGGCAAGCTCGCCACCGGGGATCCCGCGCACGTGCCGGTGGGCCGCTACGCGCAGCAGGCATCGACGTGGCTGGGCGAGTGGGAGACGGTGGCGCCGAAGATCGCCCGGGCCGACAACGTGCGCGGCGCGCTGTTTCTCGTCGAGCGCGGGGAGGCGCCGTTCGGGATCGTGTACGGAACCGACGCCGCAGTGAGCGGCGACAAGGTCCACATCGCGGGCACTTTCCCGCCCGAGTCGCACACGCCGATCAGCTATCCGTTTGCGATCGTCGCCAACCGCGACCGGCCGGAGGTCCGGAAGTTCTTCGACTTCCTGTTCAGCGCCCCGGCGCAGGGGATCTTTCGCAAAGCGGGATTCACGGTCAAGTAGTCGTGCTGACCGAACCCGAACTCCAGGCGCTCTGGCTCACGTTCAAGGTTTCCGCGCGCGGGGTGCTGTGCGCCCTGCCGCTGGCGATCGCTTGTGCGTGGTTGCTCGCGAGGCGGAGATTTCCCGGCAAGGCGCTCTTCGACGGGATCGTCCACCTGCCGCTCGTGGTGCCGCCGGTGGTGACGGGCTATCTGCTCCTCGTCCTCTTCGGTGTGAGGGGGCTGCTCGGCCAGCCGTTGAACGACTGGTTCGGGATCCGGCTCGCGTTCACTGCCGCCGGCGCTTCGCTCGCGATCGCGGTGACGACCTTCCCCCTGATGGTGCGGGCGATTCGCCTCTCGATCGAGGCGATCGACGCCGGGCTCGAGGACGCGGCGCGCACGCTCGGTGCGCGGCCGTTCGATCGCTTCCTCACCATCACCCTGCCGC
>JBAVOG010000300.1:0-2638 GCA_049691875.1 Burkholderiales bacterium
CCTCGCCCGCCGGCGAAGGACCGCCGACATCGTCGCGCTCAGCTACTGCGAGTTGCTGGTGCTCGACGAAAAGCGTTTTGACAAGTTTCTTAAGGTCAATCCAACCATCAAGGGTAAGCGCGACGCTGACCACCTCCTGCCATTGCTGATCTGATCGGGCCATTCTTCGCGCACGTTTGCGCGGAGGTTTTTGCTTTGGATAGAGACGGCAAAAGGGGCGTCCATTTGGACGGCTCAAGGAGTGTCGGGGTTTCCCGGCTGGAAGTGATCGAGGGGCCCAGCGGGCGGCGGCGGCGGACCAAGGCCGAGCGGGCGCGGATCGCGGCGGAGAGCCTGATGCCCGGGGTTCGGGTGGCAGATGTAGCGCGCAAGCACGGCACGACCCGCTGGCAGGTTTACGACTGGCGCATGAAGCTGCGGACGGGGCGGCTGGTGGTGCCCGAGAGTGTGGCGGCTCTGCCGATGTTCGCGGAACTGGTGGTCGAGGGCGCCGCGGTGGATGCGTCGTCGGCCCGCGCCACGTCCCACCTCGAGATCGTCGTGGGCGACGTCGTGATCCGTGCCGGAGCTTGTGCCGACGAGGGACAGCTGACACGGGCGATCCGCGCAGCGCGGGCTGCGGCGTTATGATGTTCGTGCAAGGCGGGCCGGTGAAGGTCGTCGTGGCGACGCGGCCTGTGGACTTCCGCAAGGGAATCGATGGCCTTGCCTTGGCGGTGCAGGAGATGTTCGGGCTGGACCCGTTCTGCGGGACGGCCTTCGTGTTCCGGTCGAAACGCGCGGACCGGATCAAGCTGCTGGTCTGGGATCAGACCGGGATGGTTCTTGTTCACAAGCGGCTGGAGGACGGCAAGTTCGTCTGGCCGCAGGTGCAGGATGGGGTGATGCGAATGTCACCGGCGCAGCTGGCGGCGTTGTTCGAGGGGCTGGATTGGCGACTGGTCCGGCCGAAGCGGGCGCGGCGTCCGCAGGCGGCAGGCTGATCGCCGAGAGGCGCAGAAAGCCCCTGTTTTTGCTGGCAAAGAGGGATGCTTCATGATTCATTTCAGCCCATGGACGCCGCCGCTCTCGCCCGCGAAAACGCTCTTCTGAAAGCCCGCCTGACGAAGGTCGAGGAGGTCCTGGCCGAGGTGCAGGAGGCCAATCGTCGCCTCGAGGACATCCTGCGCACGTCGCAACGCGAACAGTTCGGCAAAAGCTCCGAGAAGCTGTCGCCCGACCAATTCAACCTGCCTCTGGAAGATGCCGAACTCGCTCAGGGCGTGCTCGAGGCCGCGCAGGAAAAGGTCGAGGCCGCGCTGCGGGGAAAGGGCGCGCAGACGCCCCGAAAGCCCAAGCGCAATCGCGGTCATCTGCCGCCGCATTTGCCCCGGATCGAGCGGGTGATCGAACCTGCCAGCACACACTGCCCCTGTGGCTGCGGCGAGATGGCCAGGATCGGTGAAGACGTGTCCGAGCGGCTGGACGTCATTCCGGCCCAGTTCCGGGTGCTGGTGACGCGGCGGCCGAAATACGCCTGCCGCCGCTGCTCGCAGGCCGTTGCGCAGGCGCATGCGCCCGAGCATGTCGTACCCGGCGGGCTGCCCACGGAGCTGTTCATCGCCTGGATCATCGTCTCGAAGTTCGGAGATCATCTACCGTTCTATCGCCAGGCCGATATCTTCAGGCGGCAGGGGATCGACCTCGATCGTGGCACACTCGGCAACTGGGTCGGCCGCGCCTGCTTCCACCTGATGCCGGTGATCAACCAGATGCGCGCCCATCTGCGCGGCGCCGACCGCATCTTCGTCGACGAAACCCGCGCCCCGGTGCTGGATCCGGGCCGGAAGACCACAAAAAGTGGTTTCTTCTGGGCTGTGGTGTCCGACGACCGTGGCCATGGTGGCGCCGGGCCGCCCATCGTGCTGTTCCACTACGCCCCCGGCCGAGGCAAGGAGCATCCGCTGAAGTTTCTCGCCGGCTATCAAGGGCGCTTCCTCCAGTGCGACGCCTATCAGTCCTACAACGCGCTGACCGAAATCGCGCGCGACGGTGAACCATGGCAGCTGGTCTACTGCTGGACCCATGTCCGCCGCCGCTTCGTGAAGCGCTTCGAGAACGAGGGCTCCCCAATCGCCGAGGAGATGCTGCGCCAGATCGCGCTGCTCTACCGCGTCGAGAAATCCGTGCGCGGCAGGGCGCCGTCCCTGCGCCTGGCCGCCCGGCGCGAGCATGCGGCGCCAGTCGTCGCGGCGCTCAAGCCCTGGCTGGAAGCCCAGCTGTCACGCATCCCGCAAAAATCCCGGCTGGCCGAGGACATCCGCTATACCCTCGCGCACTGGTCCGGCCTGATCCGCTTCCTTGACGACGGCACGCTCGAGCTGGACACCAATCCGGTCGAGAACCAGATCAGACCAATTGCCCTCACAAGGAAGAACGCACTCTTCGCAGGCAACGAGATCGGCGCCGAGAACTGGGCCATGCTCGCCTCGCTGGTCGCCACCTGCAAGATGTCCGACGTGAACCCGGTCGACTACATCGCCGCCACGCTGCGTGCCATCCTCGACGGCCACCCGCAAAGCCGCATCGAAGACCTCGTGCCCTGGCGCTTCGATCAGCCGTCAAACCTCGCCGCATAGGGCAACGCCATCGCGCTTAC
>JBAVOG010000301.1:0-1551 GCA_049691875.1 Burkholderiales bacterium
GTTTAGATATTATTACGTTACATTACGAAGCTGAATCTGAGACTGTTTTGATTTAATTGCCTTTAGTATTTGCCAAACTCTGCCAGATAATCTGCATTTTCATGAACTAACGTGTGTTAGTTTCAAAATCGGTCATCGCCAACATATTGAACGTTCAGAACGTTCAGAACGTTCAGAAGGATTTACCTTATCATCGTTCAGCTCCCGTTCAATTGGCGTTCAGCCATCGTTCAGCTACCGTTCAATTGGCGTTCAGCCATCGTTCAGCTACCGTTCAATTGGCGTTCATTTAGAATGGAAATTAACTTCTGATCTTGTATCCACAAGATTCATGAATAATAGGTTATTAACTAAAAAACAAATCATCGGGAGCGACCTCCCAATAATTAAGAGACGGCTATTACTGGTGAAAAAGAGGTACCGGGGTTATTACTGAGATTGCTTAAGATATCATGAAAGGTTGTCCCACTATCCATTGACGATCTGTACAAGATTTCGAAGTTTGCATCAGTACTTTCCGCCCAAACATGAATGCTGAATATCTACGCTAAGTATTAGCCATTGACTTTATGCATTTGTTTTTCCTATTGCTTCTATAAGACAATATTCACATTATAGTTCCATCGTTCTTACTCACCTTGATATTTTTCTAAATATTAACAACTGTTTATTTCTTAGAACCTGTACATGAAGATATGACCGAGTTTTCAACAAGCATCTTTAGATGTATTGAGGAATGGAGTTGTACAGCATCTAAATGCAATGGAAACAGTGATTGCTTAGAAGAGCCCCTTCTAAAAGTATAGAATTTGAGTGACAAACTAGCTCCTTTCTTCCGTATTCTTTTTTGCAAACAGACTAGCAAAATGCACCATCGGTATGTCAGATAAAGGCTTAGAACAGGGGGTACGGGAAGGTTATATGGAGAAAAAAGGTTTCATATGACAGTAATCGTTGGACTATATTCTGTGGCAGTAAAAGTTAGAGAGGTTACTAGCAATTAGTTACTATTTAGCTAATCAACATTACTTACAGCCATCCATAGCAGAGCTGAAACAATGGGCTGACTATGTGAAAATTATTCGAATATTTGAAAGCGGGGGTCATGAGTCCAGGCCTTCTATCTTAATCTTTCAGTAATAAAGTTCATTCAGTATATCGTGAAGGGCTTCCGTTACATCTGCTTAGTCCATCCCAGTTTCGAACCGGCCTACCTGTTTTTTCCAAAGGCTCAAATCTTTCTTTTACATGTCTTATTCTGTTTTTGTATTCCTTTTCCATCTCTGACACCTCAATGCTCTTAAGTAGATTAAGCTGACTAGCTGCGCTTTTGTAAAACTCTTATCTCAGCTTGGCATCTCCAGATCGATGGGTTTTCTAGAGTGCAGAAGATAGAAACAGAAGGCAATGGAGAAAACAAGACAGCCACTTTATCAAAAACAGGTGGAGAACAGGGAAAGAAAGCGAAGGAGAGAAAGGATAGGCTGAACGAAGGTGAGGGTGAAGTATGTCCCACCTGTGGCTTTAGGTGAACAGTAGAGGGTTGTGACC
>JBAVOG010000302.1:0-2651 GCA_049691875.1 Burkholderiales bacterium
CTGATGAGGGAGCCGGGAAGCGATGAAGAAGTCGAGGTTGCGTATTCCGGTGATGCCGGTACGGCGTTCCGATTCATGCCGGTACGCGATTCCGATTTGATGTCGGTACGCTGAACGGGTTTGGGTAGAGTCGATGATTCTGTAGTTGTCGTCAAGCCGGTTCGGTTCGTGGGGTGGGTTTTTTCTTGCGCATGGACTCGCCCTGCAGCTCCAGTCGATGGGCGTTGTGGACGATCCGATCGAGGATCGCGTCGGCAAGCGTCGGGTCGGCGATGGCGCGATGCCAGTCGGCGATCGGGAGTTGGCTGGTGATGAGGGTGCTGGACTTGTCGAACCGGTCGTCGATGATTTCCAGGAGGTCGCGGCGGAACTCCTCCGAGAGCGGAGCCAGGCCGAAGTCATCGAGTACGAGCAGCTCGATGCGCGCGAGGCTCTTGAAGAGCGCGCTCTTTTTGCGCTCGGCGCCGGCGGCGATGAGATGCTCGGCCAGCCGCGGCAGGCGGTAGTAGCGCACGCTGCGGTCTTGGCGACAGGCTTGCATCGCCAGGGCACTGGCGATGTAGCTCTTTCCGACACCGGTCGGTCCGGTGATCAAGACGTTCAGATGCTGATCGATCCAGGAGAGCTCGCTCAACTGCGCGAGCGCACCGCGCGCAAGGCCGCGGGTCTGGCGCGTATCGAGATCTTCGATCGCGGCCTGTTGCGGGAGCTTCGCCCATCGAAGTCGTTGCGCGAGACGCATGCTCTGGCGCTCGGCGAGCTCGTGCTGCACGAGCAGGCCCAGTCGATCCTCGAACGAGAGGGCGAGCGTTTCGGGAGAGCCGCGTTGATGCTCGATCGCACGCGCCATCGCGTGCAACCCGAGGGATCGAAGTTGGGTCAGCAGCGGCTCGATCAGCATGAGGGCACCTCGCTCGCCGCGTAATACTGCGCGCCGCGCACATTGGGGTGCTCGATGGGCGGGGCCGCTGGCGGCTCGATCGGGCGCGCCGGGGCGTGCAGCAGGTTGACGATTGAGCGGTAGCTGAAGCTCTCCAGTGCCACGGCGCGCACGCAGGCGGCCTCCAGTTCGGTGCTGCCGTGATCGCGCGCGAGCCGGAGAATCCCCAGACTGGAGCGCAGCGTCTGATCGCGATGCACGCGTCGATGGGCCTGTGCCCGGATCACCGCGGCGGTGGCCTCGCCGATCGCGATCGCCTGGCGCAGGAGCCGCTCATGATTGAGCTCGATCGCGTGACGGTGCGCCTCGGGTCGATGGGCCTCGTCGGTGGTGAACTGCCCCTTGTGCGTGCCGCGCAGGTGCGCGGCGACCCTTCGGCCACGATAGTAGATCTCCAGCGCCACGTCGCTTACGCGCACATCGACGGTCTTGCCCACCAGCGCGTTGGGCACCGAGTAATAGCGCCGCTCGTGCTCGATGTGGTAATCCAGGTGCACCTTCGCCTTCCCCCAGCGGCCGTACTGGTACGCCCGCTCCGGAAGAGGCCGCAGGGTCGCGCGTTCGTGCTGCTCGAAGACCAGCACGCGCGAGTCCTCGCGCTTCTGGAAGGGCGCGGCGTTCAGCGCCTCGAGCAATGGGGTGATCGCCGTGTTCGCCTCGGCCACCGAGAAGAACTTCCGATTGCGCAACGGGGCGAGGATCCAGCGCTCGACCACGAGCACTGCGTTCTCGACGGTGGCCTTGTCGCGCGGGCTCATCACCCGCGCCGGCAGCACCGCCAGCGCGTAGTGCGCGGCCAAGTCCTGGTAGGCCGGGTTCAAGTCCGGATCGTAGCGATGTGCGCGACTCACGCCCGATTTGAGGTTGTCGATCACGATCGCCTGGGGCACTCCGCCGATGAATTCGAGCGCCCGCACGTGACTGGCGAGCCACTGCGGGGCTTGCTGACTCTCGGCGGCCTCGACGTAGGTGTAGCCCGAGTGCCCGAGCGCGGCCACGAAGATCTGCGCCGCGCGTTGCTCCCCCGAGCGCCGGTCGGTGATCGCGATCGTCAGGCCCGCGTAGTCCACGAAGAGCTTGTCGCCGGCGGCGTGCTCGAAGCGCATCACGAGGTCTTGCGTCTTCGACCAGCGCCGATACATCTCGCAGAACTGGCTGTACTCCAGCCCCTGGGGCTCGCCTGCCCGGTACTCCTGCCACAGCAGCCGGCGCGTCACGCCCTTCCTGCCAAGCTCGGCTCGCATGTGCGCGAAATCGGGCAGCTTCGCGCCCGTGGCCCGCGCCGCCTGCCAAGCCGCACTCTGCGCCGGGCGCCCGTAGAGCTTCTCCTCGATCGAGACCTCGTCGGTGTCCTCCGGCCAGGGCCAGCCCAAACCAGCGCCGGCCATCCGCGCCAGCGCCACTTGCACCGTCGAGCGCGCCACGCCCGCGGCCGACGCGATCTCACTCAACGAGCGTCCGGCCTCGAACTTCAGCCGCGCCATCTCCTTCAACTTCCTCATGGATAACCTCGCTTGCGCCATCGTCGCCCCCTCTCGTTCGAGGCGGGCAACGCTACGCGGTTATCCGTTCAGTGCCGTACCGACATGGTCCGGAATCCCGTACCGGCATCGACCGGAACACCGTACCGGCATGCTCCGGAATCTCGTACCGGCATGGGCCGGATTACGCACGAAGGCGACTCGCGTGCTGTTTGCTCCCCTTTTGGGGA
>JBAVOG010000303.1:0-1826 GCA_049691875.1 Burkholderiales bacterium
GGCCGGGACATGGCGTAATCGCGGGGTAACGACTGCCGGAACAGGGTGGTCTCCCCGTAACGCCAAAGGAGCGAGACCATGTCCCAGAGCAGCCAGTATGTTGGCCTTGATGTGTCCCTGAAGGAAACGTCGATCTGTGTCATCGACGATGCCGACAAGATCGTGTGGCGCGGCCAAGTCGATTCGACGCCGGAGGCGATCGCATCGGCGGTGAGGCAGCACGCACCCCATGCGGTTCGCATCGGGCTCGAAAGCGGGCAGCTGTCGAGCTGGTTGTTCCACGAGCTGAAAGAGGCTGGCCTCCCCGTAATCTGCGTCGATGCGCGCCACGCCAAGGCGGCGCTGTCGCTCAAGGTCAACAAGACCGACGCCAACGATGCCCTCGGTCTGGCGCAGATCATGCGCGTCGGCTGGTACCGCGAGGTGGCGGTGAAGGGTCTCGACTGCCAAGCCGTACGTGCGCTGCTGGTTGCGCGCGCCCAGATCGTGTCGCAGATCACGACGCTGAAGAATTGCATTCGCGGTATTCTGAAGACCTTCGGCCGGGTCCTGCCCAAAGGCTTGCGCAGCCAGTTCCCAGCACGTGTCCGGGCGGCGATCGACGGGCATCCGATACTCGGGGAGATCATCGAGCCGACATTGCTGGTGCTGGAGGCAACACGGGCCCAACTCCTCGTGTACGACAAGGCCGTCATTCAACGCGCTCGCAGCGACGACACCGCCCGCCAGTTGATGTCGGCGCCGGGCGTCGGCACGGTGGTTGCCTTGGCCTATATAACCGGCGTCGAGGATCCGGCGCGGTTCAAGCGATCGTCGTCGGTTGCAGCGTACTTCGGGATGACGCCCAGGCGTTATCAATCTGGCGAAGTTGATTACGCCGGGCATATCTCCAAGTGCGGAGACGGCATGGTGCGCGGCCTTCTGTTCGAGGCAGCCAAAGTGTTGCTCAGCCGGTCAGCACGACCAAGCGCGCTGAAGACCTGGGGCGAGGCCCTTGGCAAACGGATCGGAGCGAAGAAGGCAACCATGGCGGTTGCCCGCAAGCTTGCCGTCATCCTGCATCGCATGTGGACCACAGGCACGACGTTCCAATGGAACGCTGAAGCAGCATCTCCAGCCGCCTAAGGTCGATCGAATTATCCCTTCGCCGCATATCGCGGCGGAATGCTGTCCCTGCTGGGACGGGCCTCGACGACCGCGAGATTCTTTCTGCGCCAATCTCTTGTTGAGCGCGTTCGGGACATAGCGACGTCGAAACCCTGAGGGCCATGGTGCGGCCAGCGATCTGGACCGCGTAGAGAACGGTGGATCTGGCAGCGACATCAATCCACGCGAGCGAAAGCCAAAGGAGACCACACTCAACAACCGAGCGCTCTTCCGGCCCGTGATCATCCAGTCTGCCGTCGTGCTCGAAGCTGTCAAGGCGCGGCCTGGAAACAGCGGAGTGCGCCGATGTGGCGGAGCGACAGCCGGCCGTTGACAGCTTCCGCGCGCGCCGGCGTCGGAAATCTACGGTCGGGGCAGAAGAAAGCCTGCGGCGCGGTCGAACAAAGAAAGGGTCCCCCAAGCAAGAAAGCAAGTCAGCAAGAAAGTGCTTGCGTTCGTGGCGGCGATTAGAGAACGAAAGGATGGGCTCCGCAGGGGCCGAACAAAAGGATGCCGCCGCGACGAAGAAACAGCAGCACAAGGAGGACATCATGCCGTCAAATGCAATAGCCTGATCCCAAGACCTCAACTGTCCACGGAAGCGGGGTAGGTCCAGATATCAATGTCTCGCTTGATGGGGCATTCAAATATTTCACGGATACATTTGCGTGGGCGAGAGG
>JBAVOG010000304.1:0-5032 GCA_049691875.1 Burkholderiales bacterium
GCCTGCGCCGCAAGGGGCGGGCGCGCCGGCAACGGCAGAGCCCCTGCCCGCGACGCAAAAGGAGGCTGTCATCGAACTCAGTCGCATCATGATCGATTCGATGGGGCCGGACGCCGATGCGTTCACCGGCAAGCTCGAGCGCGCCCGCACGCGCGTCGAATTCGTCGAGGTCGCTGAGCGCTGCGCGCGCGTGCTCGATAACCTGGGAGCCCGCGGCAAAGCCAGGGCCGTACAGTTTCGCGAGCGCGCGCAGCTCATCTCGGAGCGCTTTTTCGGCGCCTGATAGCCCGTCTTCTTGGTTACCGCCGCGTTCGCGGCAATGCAGCAATTATTCAGTTCAGAAGCGAAACGTCAGCCGGTCGTCAGTGCGCTGATCATGCCCCATCCGCGGCGCTTGCCGCGTGCAGGGAAGCGGCTGGCCGGATGGCGGCAAATACCGCGTCGGCGTCGAGGTCACGGCGCAAGTCGCGGCGCACATCCTGCCAGCGAAACCGCACCGAGTTCCTGACGAACTTTCCGTCCAGAGCCTTGTATTCCTCGACGACCGGTGCCCAGCGCACCAGCGCATCGGGGCTTTCCGAGAATGGCGTGTCGTCATCTCGCACCGATGGCCAATCGCACTCGCGCACGCGGGCGCGCACCTGGTCCGCCAGCTGGGGGAAATCGGGGCCCGCTTCGCCGGGCACCCCGGTTGCCGCGAGAATGGCTTCCACGGTCGAATTCATCAGATCTGCGACTTCGTGGAGTGGCACGTTTGCGCGGCGCGCAAGTAAACCTCCCGCGAAAATCGAAAGATCGGAGAGGCAGGCGAGCCAGATGGGCCACTTGGCGATGTTGATCGACTGCACGAACGTATCGTTCGCAAAGAGATCCGGAAATTGCGCTCCGGAACGTGCCCTAAGATATCCGTAGAGCGTGGACTGCGCGACGAGGCTCGCGCGCGTGGAAAGGAAATGCTGCAAGGCCGCGGGATTCGCGACCGGGTGGCGCGATCTCCACCATCCGGCGACCAGGTAGCCGCGCACCGCACGCCAGGAATCTCCTGAAACGAGCCGGGCCAGCCAAAATCTGGTCAATTTTTTGCCTCTGGACACTGGCGATTGGAAATGGGCTAGAATTCCGGAGCCTCGGGGCGTGACCGGGGCGCGGCGGGATTGGTTCCGGACCAGCAAAAATAAAACGAACCGGGCCCGTCAAGACACCAAGAAATCCGCAAAAGAGGAGGGTAGCACATGGGCACCATCGGGACTCAACAGGCACTTCATTGGCAGCGGACCAAGCGGCTGATGATCATTCACCTGGTCATCTGGTTCATTTTCTCGTTCGTCATTCACTGGTTCGCAGCAGACACCAACAAGATCTCGTTCATGCATTTCCCCCTTGGCTACTACATGGCCGCGCAGGGGTCTCTGATCGTGTTCGTGGTCCAGCTCTTCTTCTTCAGCAAGCAGCAGGACAAGATCGACCGCGAATGCGGCATGGCCGAAGCGGAATAAGGGGGAGATAGCCATGAGCACAAGAATGACGGGTTCTTTCATCGATAATCTGCCGAAGATCTACGGGATCTACACCGGCGGATTCATCGCTTTCATCCTGCTGATGGCCCTGGGCGAGCACTGGGGCATGGGCGAGGACGCGATCGGCATCGCGTTCGTCGCCTTCACGGTGGTCATCTACGCCGTGATCGGATGGCTGTCGCGCACCATGCAGGTCGACGCCTACTACGTCGCCGGCCGCCAGGTGCCCGCCGTCTTCAACGGGATGGCCACCGCCGCAGACTGGATGTCGGGCGCCTCGTTCGTCGCGATGGCGGGCGGCATCTACATGAGCGGCTTCCCCTACCTCGCGTTCGTCGTCGGTTGGACCGGCGGTTACGTGCTGGTGGCCGTGCTGATGGCGCCCTACCTGCGCAAGTTCGGCTGCTACACCGTGCCGGACTTCATCGGCACGCGGTACGGCGGCAATCTCGCGCGCTTCTGCGCGGTGGTCGTGCTGGTCGTCGCGTCGTTCACCTACGTGACGGCGCAGATCAACGCCACGGGCACGATCGCGTCGAAAGTGCTGCAGATTCCGTTCGGCGTCGGCGTCTGGATCGCCCTGATCGCGATCCTGCTCTGCTCGATGCTCGGCGGCATGCGTGCGGTGACCTGGACGCAGGTGGCCCAGTACATCGTGCTCATCATCGCGTACCTGGTGCCGGTGATCTGGATGTCCAACAAGCAGGGCTTCGGCATCATCCCGCAATTCGTCTACGGTGACGCATTGCTGAGGATCGCGGAGCTCGAGCCGACGCTCGGGGTGGGCGTCCTGAAACCCGAGAAAGCGATCGCGGGGGTGTCCGCGCTGACCGTCGTGAACGCGGCGGCACCAAAGGGCCTGATCGGAAACATCCAGTTCGTCACGCTCGTGGCCTGCATGATGATGGGCACCGCGTCCCTGCCGCACATCCTGATGCGCTACTTCACGACTCCTTCGGTGAAGGCGGCACGTCAGTCGGTGGCCTGGTCGCTGTTCTTCATCTTCCTGCTCTACTTCACGGCGCCCGCGCTGGCGACCTTCACCAAGCTGCAGGTGCTCGATCCCAATCTGGCGACCAGCATCATCGGAAAGCCGGTGGAGCAGGTGATGGCGCTCAGTTGGGTGCAGAAGTGGCACAACGTCGGGTTCCTGAGCATCGTCGACGCGAACAAGGACGGCATCCTGCAGATCAACGAGTTCTTCATGCGACCGGACATTGTCGTGCTGGCGACACCGGAGATCGCGGGCCTGCCTGCGGTGATCTCGGGACTCGTGGCGGCCGGTGGTCTGGCGGCGGCCATGTCGACGGCGGACGGGCTGCTCCTGGCGATCGCCAACGCGCTCTCCCACGATCTGTACTACAAGATGATCGACCCGAAGGCCGACACGAAGCACCGGCTGATCGTCGCACGCGTGCTGCTGGTGGCAATCGGCGCGGCGGGCTCGGCCGTGGCTGCGCTCAGGTTGACCGGGATCCTTGGTGCGGTCGCATGGGCATTTGACTTCGCCATGTCCGGCCTGTTCTTCCCCCTGGTGCTGGGTATCTGGTGGAAGCGGGCGAACCGGGCGGGGGCAATCGCGGGCATGGTCGTCGGCTTCGTCGCAGGCACTTGGTACCTCTACGCGGTCAAGTGGGGCGGGATGAAGCCGTGGCTGGGCATCGATGACCTGCGCTTCGGCATCATCGGTGCCGGCGCCAGCGTCATCGCCATGGTCGCCGTGACGCTCATGACCAAGGAGCCGGACGCGGAAACGCAGGCGATGGTGGACGAGATCCGCATCCCGAAAGGCGAGACGTACCTCAGCGCCTCGCACTAGTCTCGTTTCCTGGAATCGAGCCGGGGCGAAGAATATTCGCCCCGGTTTTTTTTCCAGCTCGGGTAGCATCCGAGCTCTTCTAGCCAGGCTCAATACCCGAAATGACAGACCCGTTCCCCATCTGGGTGATCGTTATCGATTACGTCCTCGGCATGATCATGTGGACGCTGGTCGGTCGCTTCGGCATGGGCATCTTCCTGCCGGAGAACAGCAAATTCTTCTTCATGCGCTTCTTCGTGCGTTCCACGAACCCGCTCCTCAAGCTCTTCGCCCCCATCACGCCGAGCTTCCTCATCGAGCCCTTGATACCGCTCTACGTGGCGTGGTTCTTCTTCATGGTCCGCTTCTACCTGATGCCCTGGCTGCTCGGGTACTCGGTGATGGGCATGCTGTCGTTCCCGCTGGAAAGCGAGATCGGACGGTCGGCCGCGGACCTCGTCGGGAAGCTTTTGGGCAGGTAGGCCAAGCAGGTCGCGTTGGCCCGTCGCACATCCCCGCGGTTGACACACTGCGGGCCGGGCGCTTAGCTTAGCTGCGCTTGGCAGCCTGAGGGGGAATGCAGATGGAAAGGCACGAAGGGAAAGGGCCGCGGCTGGTTGCGCTGTTCCTGCTGGGCGCGCTGCTCTTCAACTATCCGATCCTCGCCCTGTTCAACAAGCCCAATCTGGTGCTTGGAATCCCGCTCCTGTACGCCTACATCTTCGCGGCGTGGGCGATCCTCATCGTGCTGATGGCGGCAGTCGTCGAGCGCGGCAGGGCGCCATGACCGGCGACGTCGTTCGGGCGGCGACCCGCTAGCGAAGGTCCCAGCGAGAGCCGGCAATGCTCCAGGAGTGGGTGATCGTCCTCACCTCGTTCGCCTACCTGGGGCTGCTGTTCGCGATCGCGTATTTCGCCGACCAGCGCGCCGACCGCGGCCGCTCGATCATCGCGAGCCCGTATATCTACAGCCTGTCGCTTGCGGTGTACGCAACCGCGTGGACCTTCTATGGGAGCGTGGGGCGCGCGGCGATCGACGGCGTGGGCTTCCTGCCCATCTACCTCGGGCCCACCCTGATGATCGCACTGTGGTGGGTCGTGATGCGCAAGATCCTGCGCATCTCGAAGCAGAACCGGATCACCTCGCTCGCGGACTTCGTGGCATCGCGTTACGGCAAGAGCGCGCTGCTCGGCGGCGCCGTCACCGTCATCGCGGTCATCGGAGTCGTCCCCTACATCTCGCTGCAGCTCAAGGCCGTCTCGAACAGCTTCATCATCCTGCTGCACTATCCCGAGATCGTGATGCCGGCCAACGTCGATGCGGTGCCGCTCCTGCGGGACACCGCGCTCTGGGTGGCGCTGATCCTCGCGATCTTCACGATCCTGTTCGGGACCAGGCATCTCTACTCGGCAGAACATCATGAAGGCATGGTCGCCGCGATCGCCTTCGAATCGCTCGTGAAGCTCCTCGCGTTCCTCGCCGTCGGCCTGTTCGTGACCTTCGGCGTCTTCAACGGCTTCGGCGACGTGTTCGAGCGCGCGGCGGCCGAGCCCAAGCTCGAACCGCTGTTGCAGCCGATCGACGGGGTCGCCGGCGGTTACGCGAGCTGGGTGTGGCTGACCGTTCTCTCGATGCTAGCGATCATGTTCCTGCCGCGCCAGTTCCAGGTCACGGTCATCGAGAACGTCGACGAGCGGCACTTGCACAAGGCGATCT
>JBAVOG010000305.1:0-2297 GCA_049691875.1 Burkholderiales bacterium
TGACCATGTCGGCCCCGGTTGCCGCGGCGCTCGCGACGCCGGAAGTGTCCAGCCCCCGCGCGGCACCACCCTCGATCGATTTCAACATCGAGGCCGCGAGCCAGGAGAACTTCGCCGGGGCACCCGATATTTCGCTCGATGTCAGCACGCCGAGCCAGGCGCCGAACGACGTTGGCTTCGACCTGAATCTGGGCGAGCCCTCGGTCGCGCCGGCGGATCAGGAATCGGATTTCTCGCCTTCAGGCACGCTCATCATGGATCCCGGCGTCGCGAAAGCCGCGCAGGATCTGAGCGACGGCAACGTCGATATGGCGCTCGATTTCGAGCTGCCCCAGAGCAAGGATTCGAGCGAGCTCACGAATACGGCCAAGATGATGGCGCAGTCGCAGCCGACGGTGGTGTTGCCGGTGAGCCCGGTTGACAAGTCGCAGCCGACCAATATGATGGATTTCGACTTCAAGCTCGACGAGCCGACCCAGGATCCCAAGCCGTCGGCCTCGAGCGATATTTCTGGAATCAGCCTCGATCTCGGTTCGCCAGCCGGAGGAGGTGGCGATGACGCCGCCCAGGCCGGTGCCGGCTGGCAGGAGGTGGCGACGAAGCTCGATCTCGCCAAAGCCTACGAGGAAATGGGCGACAAGGACGGTGCCCGCGAGCTCCTGAACGAGGTCGTGAAGGAAGGCGACGCCGCCCAGCAGCAAAAAGCGCGGACCATGCTCGAAGCGCTGGCATAAGTCATCTTGCCGAAAAAGAAACCGGGGCCTCGCGCCCCGGTTTCTCTTTCTGGAACGGCGAAATCGGGCGAGTCGCACTGCGCATGATGGAAGGTCACGATCTGGAGGAAACCGCCTGGTTTCCTCCGTTGGATGGGGCGCCATGCGCCACATCCAAGGGCAACGAACGAACGTGAGGAAACCTGGAGGTTTCCTCACGTAGGCCGTCCTTCCCGCTAAGATCACTCCGATATGAAGATTGCGATCGGCGTGAGTTATGACGGCGGGCCCTTCGAGGGGTGGCAGTCACAACCTTCGGGGAGGACCGTGCAGGACGAGCTCGAGCGTGCGCTCGCGGGAATCGCCACCCACCCCGTGCGGCTGGTTGCGGCGGGGCGCACCGATTCGGGCGTGCATGCGCTGGGGCAGGTCGCCCACTTCGAGTCGAACGTCGAGCGCCCCGCGCAGGCGTGGGTGCGGGGCGCGAACTCCGCGTTGCCGCCGGCCATCGCGGTGCAGTGGGCGCAGCCCGTGCCGGACGCATTCAGTGCACGCTATTCGGCCACGTCGCGCACTTACCGCTATTGCGTCTTCTGCCACCCGGTGCGCCCCGTCGTGCTCGCAGGCCGCGTTGGCTGGTTTCATCCCCCGCTTGAGCTCGAACCGATGCAAGCTGCCGCGCGGCATCTGCTTGGCGAGCACGATTTCAGCGCGTTTCGCTCGATCGAGTGCCAGGCGAGGTCGCCGGTGCGCAATCTGCGGCGTCTCGGTATCGCGCAGCAGGGGCCATACTTCGTTTTCGACTTCACGGCCGACGCATTCCTGCATCACATGGTGCGGAATATCGTCGGTTGCCTTCTATACGTGGGCAAGGGACGCCATCCGCCCGAATGGATCGCGGAGCTGCTCGCAGCCGGTGACCGCAGCCGGGCGGCGCCGACTTTTTCGCCCGACGGCCTCTACCTCGCCGAGGTGCGTTACGGGCCGGAGTGGAACCTGCCGGGCTTCCCCCCTATCATGCCGTTCTTTTCCACGGCGTTGCCCGAGTGAGAACCCGAGTCAAGATCTGCGGCGTCACATCGCCGCGCGATGCCCAGTCAGCCGCCCGCCTGGGCGCGGATGCGATCGGACTGGTGTTCTACGAGCCGAGTCCGCGCCATGTCACCATCGAGCAGGCAAGAGCGATCGCAGCGAGCGTGCCGCCATTCGTGGCGCGCGTTGCGCTGTTCGTGAATCCCACTCGCGCGGCGGTTCGTGCGGTGCTCGACGCCGTCTCGATTGACGTTCTGCAGTTCCACGGTGAAGAGGATCAGGCGTTCTGCGCCGCATTCGGCATCCCTTACCTCAAGGCCCTCCGCGTTAAGAAAGGGATGAATTTGCTAGAATGTCTGGCGCCCTTTCGTGATGCCGCGGGGTGGTTGCTGGATGCGTATCGCCCGGACTACTACGGCGGCACAGGGGAAACCTTCGACTGGGGCGTCATCCCCACCGGACTCGAGCGGCCGGTGGTGCTCTCCGGCGGGCTCACAGTCGCGAATGTCGCCGAGGCGGTGCGCCGCGTGCGTCCGTGGGCGGTGGACGTCT
>JBAVOG010000306.1:0-1533 GCA_049691875.1 Burkholderiales bacterium
ACTGCTGGCGCTCGGCGTCGGCACAGTCCTCATCTCGGCGAAGAACAAATTTATCGGCTCGGGGTATCTCTGTCCGGCCGGATTCATGCCGGTGTATTTCGCCCCTGCGGTCTTCGCCCTGCAGCGCGGCGGCATGGCGCTGCTGTTCGGCATGACGATGGTCGCCGGCCTGGTGCAGATGGCGATCGCCCCCATGCTCTACCGGTTGCGCGCACTGCTTCCGGCCGAGATCGCCGGCCTGGTGATCGCTGCCATCGGCCTTGCGGTCGCCTCACTGGGCCTGCGCTACGGGCTCGGCATCTCCAAGGAGCACGGCATCCAGCCGTCCTATCTGATCGTCTCGGCGGCGACCCTGTTCACCATGGTTGCCCTGAACATCTGGACGACCGGTTATCTCAAGGCGTTCTGCGTCCTGATCGGATCGGGCGTCGGATTTGCGGTCGGCTATGCGGTTGGCATCCCAAACCCGGGCGCCGCCCTGGCGTCCGAGCACCTCGATATCATCCGCTTGCCGTTCTTTGCCCATCCGGGATGGAAGTTCGACATCACGCTGCTGGCTCCCTTTGTGGTGGCCGCGGTCGCCGGAACGCTGCACCTCCTGGGCGCGATCAGCACCGCGCAGAAAATCAATGACGCCAATTGGGTGCGTCCGAACATTCCATCGCTGTCCGGCGGCCTGTCCGGCAACGGCGCCTCAACGGTCTTTGCGGGCTTTATCGGCAGCGTCGGAGTTGACGTTTATTCGCCGTGCATTGGACTGGCAGCCGCAACGGGCGTGACCAGCCGCGTGGTCGCCTATGCGATCGGCATTATTCTCGTGATCGGTTCGTTCTGTCCGATCGCGGCGGTGAAATTCGTCACCGTCCCCGATCCGATCGTCGGCGCGATCCTGTTCTTCACAGCGGTCTTTATCTTCATCAATGGGCTGCAGATGATCACGGCCCGGATGCTGGACACCAGAAAGACCATCGTGATCGGCTTCTCCTTTGCGATGCTGGTCCTCGCCGACGCCTACAAGGAGGTGTTTGCCACCTTGCCGATCCTGCTGCAGCCGATTTTCGGCAGTTCGCTGATGCTCGGCACCACCTGCGCCGTCGTACTGAACGCGATCATGCGCATCGGCGTGCGCCAGCGCGAACGCATCCGCATCGAGATGAAGCCCGACTACCGCGACACGGTCGAGCAGTTTCTGATCGCCCAGGGCGGCCACTGGGGCGCGCGGCGGGAGATCGTCACCCGGGCGATCTTCGCCACCGTCCAGTCGCTGGAAATCATCGGCGAGGTGCCCGGCGGCGTCGAGATCGAGGCGAGCTTCGACGAGTACAATCTCGACGTGCGCCTCTTCTACGTCGGCCAGAAGATCGTCATTCCCGACCGGCGGCCGGACCTGCGCGACATCGAGGATTCCGAGGAAGGCGAGCGGTTGTTCGCCGGATATTTGCTGTCGCAGCAGGCCGACCGCATCACCTGCCGGGTGGACGGCGACCGGATCGAACTGCACCTGCACTACGATCACTAGGCGCGCGGCAGCAT
>JBAVOG010000307.1:0-9840 GCA_049691875.1 Burkholderiales bacterium
CCGCATCGGGTGCCGGCGGCACCGTATCGGAGCATGCCTCGCCCCGCGCAGCGTTCGTTGCGGCGCGGGAGGCGGCCGGACAGGGTGATAGAATTGTGGTGTTTGGCTCGTTTCACACCGTTGCGGATGTGATGGCGTAGGTCGCCACGTCGAAGCGCTGAAACATCGCAGTGGCCGGGAGACCCAGAATCGGCATGGCCGACACGCAGGACGTACAGCAACTCAAGCGGCGCGCCCGGCGGCGACTGGTGGGCGCTATCGCGCTGGTTCTGCTTCTCGTGATCGTTCCGCCAATGATCATGGACCTCGAGCCGCGTCCGGTCACCTCCGATCTCACGGTCGAGATTCCCAGCCAGGCAAGCGGCCAGGTGCGGACGCCCCCACCGGCCTCTCCAGCGCCATCTAAGGCGCCAATGGCGCCCACCGAACGCGCGGCTGAGACTGCAGCGTCGCCACCTCGAGCGTCGGCCGGACAGCCCGATCGGGGCACGAGCGAGAAGGTCGCCAGAGCCGCTTCGAAAGCGGAGCCCAAGCCCGCGCCAAACGTCGAAGAGAAAGCCAGGTCGGACAACTCCGAATCCAGGCGCACCTCGCCGCTCGCGACGGCGACGGTCGATCCGCGCGTGGCGAAAGACGCGCAGCGGGCCGAATCCGCGCTGAAGGGCGAGGCCTTTGTCGTTCCACTCGGCGCGTACGCGGACCCGGACAACGTGAAACAGCTCCAGGCAAAGCTCGCCCGCGCCGGGGTCAAGTCCTACACCGAGTCCGTAAAAGCGGGCGCAAGCGCACAGACCCGCGTCGCCGCAGGGCCTTATGCGACGCGCGACGAAGCCGAGCGAGCCCGCCAGAAGCTCGCATCGTTAAAGGGCCTGGGTGTCGTCCCGGGCACCATCACCACGCGTTAATGAGCTGGTTCGACTTCGCGGTGATCACGGTGGTTGGATTGTCCATTCTGCTCGGTGCGTGGCGCGGACTCGTGCGCGAGATATTCTCCCTCACCGGCTGGGTGGTCGCGTTCATTCTCGCGCTGCTGTTTGCCGGCGATCTCGCCGCTTTGCTGCCCGCGAGCTTTGCCAATCAGTCCGTGCGCACGGCGCTGGCCGCGATCTTTGTATTCGTCGTCGTACTGCTCACGGCAGGATTCGGTGGCATGCTCCTCGCAAAGGCGTTTCGTGCCGCGGGCCTCGGGGTGACGGATCGTGCGCTGGGCGGCGTGTTCGGTCTTGCCCGCGGGGGCTTGATCACGCTCGCCGTGGTGCTCCTGGCGGGCTTCACCACGCTGCCGAAGGAACCGTTCTGGCGCGAGGCGGCGTTGACCGGCCCGCTCGAGACGGCGGTGGTTGCGATGAAACCATTCCTGCCGAGGTCCTGGGCGGACAAAATCAGGTACGAGAGGTGATGCCATGTGCGGAATAGCCGGAATTTTCACGCACGCACCGGTGCATCACTATCTCTACGACGGACTGCGGCTGCTACAGCATCGCGGGCAGGACGCCGCGGGCATCGTCACCGGCGAGGGCAAGACCTTTCACATGCACCGCGGTCCCGGACTCGTGCGCGACGTGTTCCGCACGCGCGACATGCGCGCGCTGGCGGGCGAGATGGGCATTGCCCACTGCCGGTATCCGACCGCGGGCAACGCGTTTCATGCCGGGGAGGCGCAGCCCTTCTACGTGAATTCGCCGTTCGGCATCGTGCTCGCCCACAACGGCAACCTGACGAACTGGGTGCAGCTGAAGCAGGAGATGTTCCGCCTCGACCGGCGTCACATCAACACGAACTCCGATTCCGAAGTGCTGCTCAATGTCCTCGCCCACGAGCTCGAGCGCTCCGCCACCGGGTATCGGGTCGACGCGGAAGCGGTATTCGCTGCCGTGGCCGCGGTTCACCGCCGTTGCCGGGGCGCCTACGCCGTGGTGGCGATGATCGCCGGGACGGGTCTGGTCGCGTTTCGCGATCCGCATGGCATCCGTCCCCTCGTGATCGGCCGCCACGACACACCCGAGGGCCCGGAGTGGATCATCGCGTCGGAGAGCGTTGCGCTCGAGGCGCTAGGGTATTCGCTGGTCCGCGATGTCGAGCCGGGCGAGGCGATCCTCATCGACGAGCATGGCCAATTCGCGAGCCGCCAGTGCGCGCCGCACGCGCCGCACACGCCCTGCATCTTCGAGTACGTCTACCTCGCAAGGCCCGACTCGGTCATGGACGGCGTGTCGGTATACGAAGCGCGCCTGCACATGGGCGAGCAGCTCGCCGCGAAGATTCGCGAGAAGTACTCGCATCTCGCGATCGACGTCGTGATCCCGGTGCCCGATACGAGCCGCCCGTGCGCGCTGCAACTCGCCACCGGTCTCGGCCTGACCTACCGCGAGGGTTTCGTCCGGAACCGCTATGTCGGACGCACGTTCATCATGCCGGGCCAGACCGTGCGCAAGAAGTCGGTGCGCCAGAAGCTCTCCGCAATCTCGATGGAGTTCCGCGACAAGAACGTGCTCATCGTGGATGATTCGATCGTGCGCGGCACGACCAGCCGCGAGATCGTCCAGATGGCGCGTGAATCCGGTGCGCGCAAGGTCTTCTTCGCGTCCGCGGCTCCGCCGGTGCGGTTTCCGAACGTCTATGGCATCGACATGCCCACGCGCTCCGAGCTGGTCGCGACCGGCCGCACCGAGCACGAGATCGCGACCGAGATCGGAGCGGATGCTGTGATCTACCAGGACCTTCCGGCGCTGATCCGGGCGGTGCAAGCCTGCAATCCGGCGCTGAAGCAGTTCGAGACGTCCTGCTTCGACGGCATCTACGTCACCGGCGATGTCACGAGCGAGTACCTCGGCGAGCTGGAGACGCGCCGCGACGACAAGCGCGCCGAGGGTGGAGGCGAGGAAGACGAGGCCGAGCGCGACAGCGTCAGGGTCTCGGCCGACGGCATCTGAGCGGGGAGGGCGACGACCCAACACCGAGAATTGACAGACGCTGCGTGCCACGGTAAGGTTGTATTTCGCGCCGATTTGAAGCTACAGCTTGCGGGCGCCCCCGGATCGCTGCTTTCGAGGCCATCCGGGGAAAAACAAATACGGCTAAAGCGTGGTCGACAAAACCCGTCTTGGCCTCGCTGGCTGAACGGGTTTTTTGCTTTCTGGAGACGAACATGGGCAAGGCGCCTGATTTCGAGACCCTGGCGGTGCGCGCGGGCATCACGCGCACGCCCTTCAACGAGCACTCCGAGGCGCTCTTCCTCACGTCGAGTTTCGTCTTCGAAAATGCCGCTCAGGCGGCGGCGCGATTCGCGGGCAAGGAAGAGGGCTTCGTCTATTCTCGCTTCAGCAATCCCACGGTGGCGGCATTCCAGGAGCGCCTCGCGGCGCTCGAAGGGGCCGAGTCGTGCGTCGCCACGGCTTCCGGCATGTCGGCCATTCTCGCCTGCTGCATGGCGCTCTTGCGCAGCGGGGATCACATCGTTTCGTCCTCGTCAATCTTCGGAGCGACGGTGCAGCTCTTCTCGACCGTGCTCAATCGCTTCGGCATCGAAACCACTTTCGTCCCGGGCGCCGACCCGTCGGCGTGGCGCGCGGCGCTGCGGCCGAACACCAAGCTTCTCTTCCTGGAGACGCCTTCGAACCCGCTGACTGAAGTGACCGACATCGCGGCGATCGCGGAAGTGGCGCGGCGCTCGGGCGCATTGCTCGTCGTCGACAACTGCCTGTGCACACCGGCGCTTCAGCTGCCGCTGGCGCTCGGCGCCGATCTCGTCGTCCACTCGGCCACGAAATACCTGGACGGTCAGGGGCGGGTGCTGGGCGGCGCGGTGCTGGGAACGCACGAGATCGTGATGGAAGCGATATTTCCATTCCTGCGCACGGCCGGGCCGAGCCTCTCGCCGTTCAATGCGTGGGTGCTGCTCAAGGGCCTCGAGACGTTGCGGATCCGGCTCGAGGCGCACTCGGCCACGGCACTGGAGCTGGCGCGTTGGCTGGAATCGCACCCGAACGTCGAGCGGGTGTGCTACCCGTTTCTCGAGTCGCACCCGCAATACGCGCTCGCCAAACGTCAGCAGCGAGCGGGCGGTGCGGTCATCTCCTTCGACGTGAAGGGCGGTCGCGACGCGGCCTGGCGCGTGGTCGACGCCACGAAGATGATCTCGATCACGGCGAATCTGGGCGACACCAAGAGCACCATCACCCATCCGGGAACCACCACGCACGGACGCATCACACCCGAGGCTCGCGCTGCCGCCGGCATCGGCGACGGACTGTTGCGGGTGGCAGTGGGGCTCGAGTCGGTCGAGGACTTGAAGCTCGATCTCGCGCACGGGCTCGGGTAGAGCCACTGCGACTCGGACTGTTTGAATCTATCCCCTCCTTTCCAAGGAGGGGTGCCGGCGAAGCCGGCGGGGTCGTTGGGGCGCCGGCCGCAGCTCAGACGTCAGCCGAGCGGCACGCTTTCCACGCTGTGCGCGTCGCAGCGCAGGTAGCTGCCGCGCTGGTACCAGTCGGCGAGCACCCAGCGCTCGCATTTGTGTCCGTCCACGTCGTGCACATGGTGAGCGGGACGGTGCGTGTGGCCGTGAATCATCCGGGGATAGCCGTGGGTCCGGAACGCCTCTTCCACGGCACCCGCGTTCACGTCCATGATCGCGGCGGGCCGCTCCTGCTTGCGCTGCTCGCTCAGACGGCGGCCGCGCTTCGCGCGCCATTCCCGCACGGCTCGAGGCATCGCCAGAGCGGTCCACTGCCACAGCCGGCTGCGCAGCTTGGCGCGCAGGCGCTGATACTCGAGGTCGTCGGTGCAAAGCGTGTCGCCATGCATGAGAAGGGTCGGCGTGCCGGCGATGTCGGCGAGCGTCGGATCGGGTAAGAGCGTCATGCCGGTATAGGCTGCGACGCGCTTGCCGATCAGGAAATCGCGATTTCCATGCATGATGTACACCGGCGTGCCTGCCGCAACGGTGGCCGCGATCGCGTCCGCGACCTGACGGTTGAAGGGCTCGACGACGGAATCGTCGCCGATCCAGTACTCGAAGAGGTCGCCGAGGATGTAAAGGGCAGCGGCCTCGCGCGCTTCGGTCGACAGAAACCGGTAGAACACTTCGGCCACTTCGGGTCGCGTTGGACTGAGATGCAGATCCGAGACGAAAAGAACCGGCCTCATTGCGCGTGAGGTGCGGGGGAAGAAGTGCGAATGAGGCAGTGTTCGAGGAAACGGGAATGGGCGCGAGACGACTCCCGGATCCCCGATCCGCTCAGATCACCTCCGCACGCTCGATCACGACGTCCTCGACGGGGACGTCCTTGTGCATGCCCTTCGACCCGGTTCGCACGGCCTTGATCTTTTCCACCACATCCATTCCCTCGGTGACCCGTCCGAATACGCAGTAGCCCCAGCCCTGGGGCGTGGGCGCCGTATGGTTCAGGAACGCGTTGTCGGCAATGTTGATGAAGAACTGTGCGCTGGCGGAATGCGGATCGCCGGTGCGGGCCATGGCAACTGTGCCGTGATCGTTCTTCAGCCCGTTCTTGGCCTCGTTCGCGACCGGAGCGCGCGTCGGTTTCTGGCGCATGCCGGGCTCGAAACCTCCGCCCTGGATCATGAATCCGTCGATGACCCGGTGGAAAACGGTGTTGTCGTAGTGACCGTCCTTCACGTACTGCAGAAAGTTTTTCACCGTCTCGGGCGCGCGCTCGGCGTCGAGGTCGAGAGTGATGGTGCCCATATTGGTGATCAGCTTGACCATGATTGCCTCATTTGGGAGTGATGACGCTGGCCGATTCGATGACGACCGGCTCGCGGGGAACGTTCTGGTGCGGCCCGACGTTTCCCGACGGGACCTTGGCGATCTTTTCGACGACGTCCATGCCGCTCACGACCTTGCCGAAAACCGCGTAGCCCCAACCACGAGCGGTGGGCTCACGGTAGTTGAGGAAATCATTATTCTTGACGTTGATGAAAAACTGCGCGGAGGCGGAGTGCGGGTCGGGCCTGCGCGCCATCGCGATCGTGCCGTAGTCGTTCTTGAGCCCGTTCGCCGCCTCGTTCTCGATCGTGCCCCGGGTGGGCTTCTCCTTGAAGTTCGCGTCGAAGCCACCGCCCTGGATCATGAAGCCGTCGATCACCCGATGGAACTGCGTGCCCTGGTAGTGACCGTCCTTGACGTACTGGAGGAAATTCGCGACGGTCTTGGGAGCCTTGTCCGGATAGAGCTCCAGCACGATCGTGCCCATGCTGGTCTTGAGCTCGACCCGTGGGTCGGCCGCGAGCGCCGGGGCCGCGAGCGTGAGCACGGCCAGGCCGACAATGAGGTCGCGAGCCAGGTTGCGAAACAAGCTTCGAGCCAAATTGCGAAACATTCGGATGATCTCCTGCCAGGGTGATGGAATTCAACGCGCCGCGGGAGCGGCGGCCTTGCTCGAGCCGGCAGCGACGAGCTCGCGCGAAAGCTTGAGCTTGGTTCGTGCGGCCTTGCCTGCAGCCCCGAGCACCGCGGCGCGCTCGTACGCTGCAGCCGCCAGGCGGGCGTAGACGTCGCCGAGGTTTTCCTGGGCGGTGATGTATTTCGGATTCACGCGCACCGCGGCCTCCAGCGCATTACGCGCGCCTTCCAGGTTTCCCCGCGCCGCGTAGAGGACAGCGAGATTGTTGTACGGCTCGGCGTATTCCGGATGGTCCTGGGTGAGCCGGACGAAGATGTCAATCGCGTCGCTTTCACGATTCTGCTCGGCAAGAATCAGGCCCTTGAGAAAGCGCCCCTGCATGTTGCCCGGGTTCTTGGCGAGGTATTGGTCGACTTGCTCCAGGGCCTGCGCGGAGTGACCCGCTCGCAGCAACAGGTCGGCGTCGTTCAGCTCATCGCCCCGCGCCGCGAACGGCGCCGCGAGGAGCACGAGGAGCATGAATAGCCCCGGTATCGCGCGCAGGGCGCTTCGAGCAGGTGCGACGTATGTGGGCGGGCTGCACATTGTCCGTTATACTCGCGCCGCGCGTGGCGCCACGAAACGCTGAATTGTAGCAACAAGGCCCTGGCGACCCAAGCTGTGTATCGCGCAGCCGCCTGCCGGACACCCCATCCGATGCTCAGCATCTACAACACGCTCACCCGGAGCAAGCAGGACTTCACGCCGATCGAGCCCGGTCGCGTGCGCATGTACGTTTGCGGGATGACCGTTTACGACTACTGCCACCTCGGCCACGGACGTGTCCTGGTGGTGTTCGACGTGGTGCAGCGGTGGCTGCGCGCGTCCGGCTACGACGTGACCTACGTCCGTAACGTCACGGATATCGACGACAAGATCATTCGCCGGGCGGCGGAAAACGGCGAGGCCATCGGAGCGCTCACCGAACGGTTCATCACGTACATGAACGAGGATGCGTCAGCGCTGGGAGTGCAGCCGCCGGATCACGAGCCGCGGGCGACGCAATACATCGCGGCGATGCTGACGATGATCGGCCAGCTCGAGACGAATGGCCTGGCCTATCGCGCTTCGGACGGCGACGTGAACTACGCGGTGCGGCGGTTTCCCGGGTATGGACGGCTCTCGGGTAAGTCGCTGGACGAGCTGCGCGCCGGGGAGCGGGTCGAGGTCGCTGCGGCCAAGCAGGACCCGCTCGATTTCGTCCTGTGGAAGCACGCCAAGGAAGGCGAGCCGGCGTGGCCTTCGCCGTATGGCGACGGCCGCCCGGGCTGGCACATCGAGTGCTCGGCGATGAGCACCGAACTGCTCGGCATGCACTTCGACATCCACGGCGGCGGCGAAGACCTGCAATTTCCGCATCACGAGAACGAGATCGCCCAGTCCGAAGGGGCGCACGGGGACGGCTTCGTCAACTACTGGATGCACAACGGCTTCGTGCGCGTCGACGACGAGAAGATGTCGAAGTCGCTGGGAAATTTCTTCACGATTCGCGAAATCCTGGCCCGCTACGACGCCGAGGTGGTGCGCTTCTTCATCCTGCGCGCGCACTACCGGAGCCCGCTCAACTATTCCGACGTCCATCTCGACGAGGCGAGGAGCGCGCTGGCGCGCCTCTACACGGCGTTGAAGGGCGCGCCGCGCACTGTCCCGGCAATCGACTGGAGCGTGCCGCAGGCGGCGCGCTTCCGGTCGGCGATGGACGACGACTTCAACACGCCGGAGGCGCTCGCCGTGCTGTTCGAGCTGGCTGGCGAGGCGAACCGCACCGGCTCGAGCGAAGCGGTCGGATTGCTACGCGCGCTGGGCGGCGTACTCGGGCTGCTGGACCGGGATGCGGAGGCCTTTCTGCGCGGAGGGATGCCCGAAGGTTGGACCCCGGAGCGGATCGAACAGTCGATCGCGGCGCGTACGGCCGCCAAGCAGGCTCGCAACTATGGTGAGGCCGACCGCATCCGCGACGAGCTCGCAGGTGCCGGCATCGTGCTCGAGGACGGCCCGCAGGGCACCACTTGGCGCCGCGGCTGAAGCGAAAGCCGCGGCCTGACCGCTGGCGCCCTTACTCGCGGAACTTCAGATTGCGGCTCAGGATCGTCAGGGCGACGAAATTGCTTCCGTTGTGATCCGCCGGCGTGAACGTCACCGTGTAGCCGCCGGTGTCGTATGCACCCATTCCGTCCAGCGCCCGGAGCACGCTCTCGCGAGTCACGTCGCGCCCCGCGCGCCGGATCGCCTCGACCAGCGCTTTCGTGGCGATATAGCTCTCGAGGGCGGTGTACGAGTATTCCTTGTTGCCGAGCAGTTTCTCGCTTGATTGCTGGTACTCGCGGACGATCGGCACGGTGTTGTTGGAGACGCTAGGCACCACCTGCGTCATGACGACGCCGATGCCTTCCTTCCCGAGCGCGTCGGCGAGCGCCGTCGACCCCGCGAATGACGTGCTCACGAACTGGGCCGCAAGCTCCTTCTTCTGGGCGAGCTTCACGAACTCGGCGGTGGTCTTGTAGAGGGTCGTCGCGATCACCACGTCCGGTGCCGCCTTGACGACTTCCGCAACAGGAGCGGTGAGATCGGTCTGCGTGCGCTGCAACGATGCGACCGCGACTGGCGCGAGGCCGCGTGCCTTCAGCGCTCCCTCGACGACCGCGCGGTTGGCCTTGCCGATGGCGTCCTCGTAGTACAGCACTGCGAAGCGCTTCGCGCCGATGGTGCTGTAGTGCTCGACGATCTTTTCGAGCTCGTCGGCGTAGCTGGCGCGGTGGTTGTACACGTAGCGGTTGAACTTGCGCATCGGCTCGGCGCCGGTGAACGGCGCGACGAAGGCGATTTTCGCCTGCTCGACGTGGGGCAGGGCGGGGCGACTCAGGGTCGCGCTCCCGTACCCGAAAAGCGCGACGACGTTGGGCTGCGCGAGGAGCTTGAGGGTATTTGCTTCGGAGTTCTGCGTCTTGTTCGCGTCGTCGAGCGACAGGAGCTCGATCCTGCGGCCGTTGACGCCGCCCGCGTCATTCACCTTTTTGATATAGGCCAGGGCGCCGTCCCGGATGTCTTCTCCGAGCGCCTTGTTCGACCCGCTGAGCGGCGTCGACTGGCCGATGATGATGGAGCCCCCGGCCTGCGGAAAGGCCGTGGCGGGGACGAGGATTGCCGCGACGCTCAGCACGGCGAACAGTGATTTTATTGGCATGGGGGCTTTTTCCCTGAGTGGTCTGGTACCGCCGCGGAGCATGGCAAGCACCACGCCCCGCGGCAAGGAAAAACGTCTCTTCGCTACGGGGTTGCGCGAGAAGATTTGCGCATTCCTTCATGAGTCGGGTCGGTCCCGGCGGACACCCCGATCGGCGCGGGCGGGAGCCCCAGCCGATGGCGGGTGAGCATCTCCGCATAAACGTTGTCCAGGGCACGGGCGCACCCGGCCGCATCAAAGACGGGTAGC
>JBAVOG010000308.1:0-2078 GCA_049691875.1 Burkholderiales bacterium
GCAGGCGGACCATCGCGCCGCGCGTCGACGACCACCGTGCCGATTCCGCGCCGCACGGCCACCTCGGCGCCCATTCCATTCGCCCAGAAGCCGTCGATCTTGCCCTGCCCGAGCGCCTCGGCGGCCATCAGGCCGAACGAAACTCTGTTTCCCGCCGCCAGGCCGGGTACCGGCCCGATCTCGAGGTCGCGCGTCGGATCGATACCGGCTGCCTCGAGCATGCGTCGCAGACCGTCTACTGGACCCGGCGCCGCGCCGATCCGCATGCCCTTCACCGCGTACAGATCGCCCCGCTTCGCGCCGGCGTCCGTGCGCACGACGAGGAACCAGTACATGTGCTGCGCGAGTGAGCAAAGCAGTCGGCACCCCGCCCAGTTCCTGAATGCATAGAGCGGGGCGTGGGCCGCGCCCCCGACGAAGTCGAGCTCGCCGTCGCGTAACGCCTCGTAGGTCCTGGTCACCGGATACAGAAGCTCGAGCGTCGCATCCAGTCCCTCTTGCTTGAAGAATCCCAACTCGACAGCAGCGATCGCCGGAAAGTAGGACGGCGAGACCAGATCGGGGATCGCGACACGTAGCGCCATGGGGGTCGTCGGTCCGTGAGTCAGAGAGGATCGCGCAGGAGGCGACAACGCGGCGCGCGCCGCATTGACAGGAACTCCGGGCAACAGTACGTTGGCATGGCTTCGCCTGTCAACCGGCGGCTCGCGATTCGAGCTCATTCATGTCGCTTGATTCCTCCATCCTGGTGATCGGTGCGGGACCGGTCGGAAGCGTTGCTGCGCTCGCGTGCGCGCAGCGCGGCCATCCGGTGCGCCTCGTGGAAGCTGATCTCCGGATCAACGACAGTCCGCGCGCCTCGACCACGCAGCCGCCCACGCTCGAGATCATCGCCAGCCTGGGACTCATCGACGAATACATCGCTCAGGGCCTGGAGGCGCGAGTATTCCAGTTCTGGGACCGACCGACGAAGACCTTGGTTGCGGAATTCGATTTCGAGCGGCTCCGCGACGACACTCCGTTCCCGTACGTGGTCCAGACCGAGCAGCACAAGCTCGCGAACATGAGCATCGCGCGACTGCGCGCGATGCCGAATGCGCATGTGCATCTCGGGACGCGCGTGACCGGCTTCGAACAATCCGCTGATCGCGTGATCGTGCGCGCCACCGACGCAGGCGGCGAGCACGAGTTCGTCGCGGACTACGTCATCGCCTGCGACGGCGGCCGCAGCGCCGTGCGCAGGGCGCTGGACATCGAGTTCGAGGGATTCACCTGGCCGGAGCGATTCCTCGTGATCACGACGACGTTCGATTTCCAGGCCGCGCTCGGCTGCTCGCTGCGGAACTACATGGCGGGTCCCGAAGAATGGACCAATCTCTTCAAGGTCGCAGGGGACGACCTGAAAGGGCGCTGGCGCGCGGTCTACAACACGCGGCAGGACGAGAGCGACGCGGAGGCCGTGTCGGACGCGGCGGTGCGCGCACGGCTGGCGCGCTGCTATGCGGAAGGCGCCGACTGGGCCCACCTCAACCTCTACAACGTGCACCAGCGCGTCGCGAAGCAATTCCGCACGGGACGCGTGTTTCTCGCCGGCGACGCGGCGCACGTCAACAATCCCATCGGCGGGCTCGGTCTCAATTCCGGCATCCACGAAGCATGGGATCTTGCGGGCCTGCTCGACCGCGTGATTCGGAGGGAGGCGGATGCCAGCCTCCTCGACGCCTACGAGCGCCGCCGCCGTCCGCTCAACATCGAGCACGTGCAGGAACAGACGGTCGCCAACAAGCGCCGGCTCGAGGAAGCCGATCCGGTGCGACGCGCGGCGCGCTTCGACGAGCTCCGCGCCACCGCCGATGATCCTGCGCGCCACCGCGCGTTCCTGCTGCGCGCCTCGCTGATCGACAGCGCGCGTCGGGCCGAAACGCTTGCCTGACTCCACATCGGCTCCATGTAAACTCTGACCGACGCTCCCGACCATCGAAAAGTGGCTCGCGAGGCCGGCGCTTCCCATCAACGCCGCGTGGATCCGGCACGCGCTGCGCTCTTGCGGCATTCACGACCGGTACGACAACATGGGG
>JBAVOG010000309.1:0-5809 GCA_049691875.1 Burkholderiales bacterium
GAGCTGCTCGCGGCGATGTCAGACGAGTCGGCGGCGCAGCCGGCCGCCTGACGGCGCACTGCGCTTCGCTGCGCGGCCCTTCAGCATGCGTCCCCCGAACGGGAGCTCGCGCACGCAGATCCATATCGCCCAGCCCAGATAGGCCATGCTTACTGCACCCGCGGCGCCCGCGAAGGTGTTCACGATCAGTGTCCAGCTCATGGTTGTCGCCTCCTTGTGTTCGGCTTCGCGCGCCTCACGCCGCGTCCGATGGGCAGAACTGTAGAGGACCGTAGGGCGGGTTTCCGCGTCGAGTGACGCGCTGGTTCTATGCCGCATACGCACTTCGCAGCACGGGCGAGCCGGAAAAAAGAGCGGGGCGTACATTCGTACGCCCCGGGGAGGAGCACGCTTTGGCGGGCAATCGTGCTGGAGGAGTCACCGGGTGACGGACAGTGCCGGTCCGGTGAGAAGGACTCTACGCGGGTGGGCGCCCGCGCGCGCCGTCATCCGGCACAGGAAAAGTGTGCGAAATTCACAAATTGAGGATTTCGGGGGCGCCGTGGCAGAGAAGCGCAAGTCGGGTCGCGACCCGTCCGCCGCCCCGCGGCCCCAATCGGATCACGGCCGGTGGCGCTCGATCACCATTGTGCAGGCAGTTTCTTGTGCACGCTGATGTGCTTGGCCTCGACCGAGATGTAGCCGCCGGCACTCAAGTCCTTGACGATGCGGCTCACCATCTCGCGCGAGGCGCCGATGCGCGCGGCGATGTCGTTCTGGGTGAGCCGCTCCTGCACGATTCGCCGGCCGTCCTGCTCCACGGAATGAGTATCGAGAAACTTGACCAGGCGACCGTATACATCCTTCAGCGCGAGGTCCCGCACCGTTTCCGTCAGGCTGCGCACCTTGGCAATCAGCGCGTAGATGAGGTGGCGCGCGAACACGGGATTGCGTTCGATCAGTCCCTCCACGTCGCCACGCGGGATCACGTAGAAGCGGCTCGGCTCGAGGGTCATGATCGAGGCGGCGCGCGGGCCGCCGTCGAGCACGAGCTCCCCGAAATAGTCGCCCGCGGCGATCGTGTTCACCACGACTTCCTTGCCTTCTTCGTCGCTCACGAAGGCTTTGACGCGCCCGGACATCACCACGTAAAGCGAATCGGTGGCATCGCCCTCGTGCACGACCACGACATTTTTCTGGAACGAGCGGGGAACGCCGTGCGGGGCAAGGTCGCGCAGCGCAGCCTCATCCAGATGGGTGAAAGGGCCGTCTTGAGAGGTCATCTGGCGCAAAACCCCCGGTGGACCACCCGGGCGGCATACCCCGTCGAATCGCGACGGCACATAGTCTTGCACGTACCCGCCATCGCCGCAAATCCGTGGCCGCAGATCCGCCCGATCCGGTGGGCCGGGCTCTGCGACAATTCCCGCTCGCCGCGGGTGGATATTCGCGCGAGCGGCGTCGTCGATGACTGATACCGTGCGCACACTGGTCGAAAACAGCGGGTTACCTCCCGGAGAGGCACGGCTACTGATCGCCCATGCGCTCGGGGTGGATCGCGCATGGCTCGTGGCCCATGCGGACGACGGCATCGTCCTGCCGCGACAGGCGATGGCCCGCTCGCTGCTTCAGCGCCGGGGCGACGGGGAGCCGATCGCCTACATCCTGGGTCGCCGCGAGTTCCACGGTCTCGATCTGGCAGTGACGCCGGACGTGCTGATTCCGCGCCCGGAAACCGAGCTGCTCGTGGATCTTGCCCTGGATCGCATGGGCGATTCGGCCTGCCGGGTGCTCGACCTGGGCACCGGAAGCGGCGCGATCGCGATCGCACTTGCGCGCGCTGCGCCCGGGGCCGAAGTCTGGGCTGCCGATTGTTCGCCCGCCGCGCTCGACGTCGCCCGGGCGAATGCCGAGCGGCACGCGGTCGGCGTGCATTTCGTCGCGAGCGACTGGTTTGCCGGTCTCCCCGGAGCGCGCTTCGATCTCGTGATCTCGAATCCGCCCTACGTCGCCGCCGACGATCCCCACCTTTGCGAGGGAGACGTGCGCTTCGAGCCACGGGCGGCGCTCGTGGGCGGGGCGGACGGACTGGACTGCATCAGGCGTGTCGTGCGCGAGGCGCGTGCCCACCTCCGCGCACCGGGATGGCTGCTGTTCGAGCACGGATACGATCAGGGTTCGGCGAGCCGTGCGCTGCTGAAAGAAGCAGGCTACGCGCAAATCGAGAGCTGGCCGGATCTTGCGAACATTCCGCGGGTGTCGGGCGGGCGGCGATAAGGAGATTGATTTTCTCGGTTTCCCCTCCTTTTCAAGGAGGGGAAAAAAGCGTTGTTCGATCAGCGCCGCCGGCGAGCTCGTTGCGCTCGTCGGTCCGTCCGGCAGCGGCAAGTCCACCATCCTGCGCGCGATTGCAGGGCTGGTGAGGCCGCGATCGGGCGAGGTGCGCTGCGACGTCCAAGTTGCGCGGCTCGTCGACTATCGCAACTGTTTCATGGCGAACTCGTCGCGCAGCGCCCCGAGGCCCGGCACAGCCTCGTACGCTGGCTCGACTACACGTTCGAGGCGCCGTTGCACATGGAGTTCGCCTCAGGTGGCCCGATTTCCTGGGGAATCCTGCCCGCGTGGCGAGAACGCGGCCGTGACCATGCGTGTGGATGGACGCGCGGATGCAGAGTTGCAATTGTCGATCCCGCTGCATGTCGCCAAACGGAACAGCCTCGCCCAGGATGCCCGGATCAGGGTCTCGCTGCTCAGGGAGGGAATTCACCTGATGCCGTTCCAACCCCTCGACCGCCGTGCGAGCGCACAGCGGGGGGCGGGAGTTGACCGGCTGGTGGCGGGTGAGTAAAATCTGACTAAATTCGTCGGGTATTGTGGCCCGACCAAGACAAGACAAGGACATCAGCCATGAGCATCCAGGACGAGATCAAACAGATCGTGACTTCGCACCGGGTCGTACTGTTCATGAAGGGCACGCCGGATTTCCCGCAGTGCGGCTTCTCCGCCAACGTCGTGCAGATTCTCAAGGCATGCAGCGCGACCGACGTTGCCACCGTGAACGTGCTCGAGCATCCCGAGATCCGGCAGGGCATCAAGGAGTATGCAAACTGGCCCACGATCCCGCAGCTCTACGTCAACGGGGAATTCGTCGGCGGCTCGGACATTCTCGGAGAGATGTACCAGTCGGGCGAGCTGCAGTCGATGCTCGCGCCGAGCGATCAGAGCGCATAGCGTTCTGCCAGCAAAGGCCGGCAGGTCGCGTGACTCTTCAGCCCCTCGTCTCGGCGAGCAGCCGCTCCATCATCCGTTCGGCCTGCGCGACATAGCCGCCGCCGAACAGGTTTGCGTGATTGAGCACGTGGTACAGGTTGTACAGCGTGCGCCGCACTTCGTAGCCCTCTGCCAGCGGCGCCGCTTCCCGGTAAGCCGCGTAGAACGCGGCCGGAAACCCGCCGAACAGCTCGGTCATCGCGAGATCGACTTCGCGATCGCCGTGGTAGACCGCCGGATCGAACACGACCGGCGAGCCATCGGCAAGAAATGCCGCGTTCCCGCTCCACAGGTCGCCGTGCACGAGCGCGGCCGCCGGAACGTAGCCCGCGAAAAAGCGAGGTAGCGCAGCGAGCAACGCATCGCCCAGTCGCTGCAAGTTACCGCGCATTCCGTTTTCCGCTGCGAGCGCCAGCTGCGGCACAAGCCGCTGATGATGCCAGAACTCGACCCAGGATCCGGACTCCCGGTTGTTCTGCGCCGTGGCGCCGATGAAGTTGTTCCGGTGCCATCCGAACCGTGCGCCATGATGCGCGTGCGTGGCCGCAAGCTGTCGACCCAGCGCGCGATACGCGGCGTCGCTTCCCGCACCGAGTTCGAGATGCTCGAGCAGCAGGAAGGCCTCGTCCAGCGCAGTGCCCTGCGCGATCACCTCCGGGGTGCGAATGCCGGTCTGCGAAATCGCGACTAGCCCGTCCGCCTCTGCAGCGAACGCGCCCGCAAAGCGGAGAGAGTTTACTTTTGCGAACCAGCGTGTACCTCCCTCCAGGACCAGCGCGCGGTTAATACAGCCGCCGGAGATGTCTCGCGTGTGCTCGATGCGAAACGGCTTGCCGGTCGCAGCCGTGATCGCGCGTTCGAGCTCGGAGCGCAGTGCGGGGGTCATTGAAGTGAAGAGTGTCGACTTCACCACCCCGCCCCGCGTTCGCGGGGCACCCCTCCCTGGTAAGGAGGGGAACAAGCTTGCGAACCTCCCCTCGTTTTCAAGGAGGGGTGGACGCGTAGCGGCCGGGGTGGTTCGGCGGGATTCTAAACTGCGGTGAGACGGTTATTGGCCATCGTGAGCCGCTCCACCAGGATATCCATGAACGCCCGGTCGAACCGGTGCCGGCAGGCATCGGAAGCGTTTTCGAGGTCGTCGCAGCGGATGGTGATGATTCGCGAGGGGCTCATCGTCGAGACGTCGGCGCTGCGTTCGTTGGTCGCACGCGAGAGGTAGGCCATCTCGCCGAAGCACTCGCCCGCGGAGAGGATGTTGAGGAGCTTCTGCTTCTTGGTGACCTTCACCTCGCCCGACGCGAGGATGCAGAAGAAATCGCCGGCGTCGCCTTCCTTGATGACGACCTTACCGGGAACCGCGTCTTCCCAGGCGCTGATCCGCACGACCTCCCAGAGCTCCGCGTCGGTGTACTCCGCGAAGAAGGGCATCGCGCGGAGCGTGCTGAATTTCTCGCTGTCGGCGACTTCCTGGGTGCGCGCCGTGAGGTCCTTCGAGCGCAACGCATCGGCGAGCGCCATCGAAAACTCTTCCCAGGTCTGGTAGCGATCTTCGACGGCCTTGGCCATCGCTTTCTTGACGATCGCATCGAGCGACGGCAGCACGTCCCGACGATGCGACGACGGCGGTGGCGCCTCGACGCTGGTGATCTGGTACATCATGCTGAAGTTGTTCTTGCCCTGGTAGGGCAGCGTGCCGGTGAGCAGCTGATACATCACCACCCCCAGCGAGTAGACGTCGGTGCGGTGATCGAGCCGCTGCTCGCGGACCTGCTGCGGCGACATGTAAGCCGGCGAGCCGATTCCGGTCACCTGGGTCGTGTCGCCCGAGGTCGCCATGATGGCGGCGCCGAAATCGCAGATCTTGATGTCGGTCGTATCCTCGGTCGCGAGCAGGATGTTGGTGGGCTTGATGTCGCGGTGCGTGATCCCGAGGTGGTGCGCGAAATCGAGGGCACGGGTGCACTTGAAAACGATCTCCACCACCTTGTCGATAGGCAGCAGGTTCTCGGGCGTGCAGTAGTGCTCCAGCGTTCCGCCCGGGACGTACTCCATGACGATGTAGCTCGAGCCGCCGGCCACCACCGCGTCGTAGATCTGCACGATGTGCGGGTGGGCGAGCTTGCCGGCGAGAGATGCTTCCGTGACGAAGAGCTTGCGATGGACTTTGCCCTGGCCCGGGTCACCGATACGGTCGCGCCAGACCACCTTCACCGCGACGTCGCGCTTGGCGAATTCGTCGTGGCACAGAAAGACTTCGCTGGTCGCGCCCTCGCCCAGCTTGCGCATGACCTGATACTTCCCGATGTGGTCGGGAATCGTGTGGTCGGTGCGGTTGGGAATCTGCGCGGCCAGGGTCTCGGTCATGGTGTCACTCGAGCTCGGCCCGGGCGCGGCGCACGGCTTCCAGTACCCGATCGGGTGCAGTACCCCCGAAGTGATTGCGGCTGGCCAGCGAGCCTTCGATGGTGAGGACCGAGTAGACATCCGCCTCGATCTTGCGCGCGAACGACTGCAGCTCCGCGAGCGGAAGATCGGCGAGGTCGCAGCCGCGTGCCTCCGC
>JBAVOG010000310.1:0-1666 GCA_049691875.1 Burkholderiales bacterium
TGCCCCGACTCCTCGCCCTTGCGCCAGAGCCGGTCGCGTGACCGCGACCAGTACACGGCATGCTGCGTACGCGCCGTCTCGGCCAGTGCTTCGCGATTGGCCCAGGCCACCATCAGCACGCGCCCGCTGTCCGTGTCCTGCGCAATGACCGGTACAAGTCCGTCCGCACCAAAATGGACCTCGGCTAGCCAGTTCATCCGAGCCGCATCTCCACACCTTGCGCCGCCATGTATTCCTTGGCCGCACGCACGGTGAACTCGCCGTAGTGGAAGATCGACGCGGCCAGTACCGCATCCGCTCCGCCCCGCGTGACGCCCTCGGCGAGGTGCTGCAGCGTACCGACGCCGCCCGAGGCAATGACAGGAATCGGCACGGCGTCGGCCACCGCGCGTGTCAGTTCGATATCGAAACCCTGACGCGTGCCGTCGCGATCCATGCTGGTGAGCAGTATTTCGCCGGCGCCAAGGCGGGCCACTTCGCGCGCCCAATGCACGCCATCGAGACCGGTCGGTGACCGCCCGCCGTGCGTATACACCTCCCAGCCCGCCAAAGGATCATCCCGCTGTCTGCGTCGGGCGTCGATCGCCACGACGATGCATTGCGAGCCGTAGCGACCGCTGGCGGCCGCAACGAGCCCCGGATCCTGCACCGCTGCGGTATTGATCGAGATCTTGTCCGCGCCCGCGTTCAGCAGTCGACGGACGTCCTCGACCCTGCGCACGCCACCGCCGACGGTCAATGGAATGAACACCTGCTCCGCGACTGCCTCGATGACATGCAGAATGATGTCGCGCTGGTCGGACGACGCAGTGATGTCGAGGAAGGTCAGCTCGTCCGCGCCCTCGCCGTCGTAGCGGCGCGCGATCTCGACCGGGTCGCCGGCGTCGCGCAGTTCAACAAAGTTGACGCCCTTGACGACGCGCCCGCCAGTGACGTCCAGACAGGGAATGATGCGCTTGGCAAGCATGCATTTCGCTCCGTGCCGGAGCATAGCCGTCCGCAGAACGACCGGAGGCTACTCAGGCCGCGAGGGTGTCGGCGCGCTCCTGCGCGAGCCTGAAGTCGATCGTGCCTTCGTATAGCGAGCGGCCGAGGATCGCGCCGGTGACGCCATCGGCTTCGACCGCGCAAAGCGCTTCGACGTCGTTCATGCTCGCCACGCCACCGCTGGCGATCACCGGGATCTTTACGTGCCGGGCCAGTTCCACGGTCGCCTCGATGTTCACGCCACTCATCATTCCGTCCCGGCCGATGTCGGTGTAGAGAATCGCCTCGACGCCGTAATCCTCGAATTTCTTCGCGAGGTCATTGACATCGTGACCCGTCAGCTTGCTCCAGCCATCGGTCGCCACCTTGCCGGCCTTGGCATCCAGCGCAACGATCACGTGGCCAGCGAAGGCGCTGCAGGCATCGTGCAGAAACCCGGGGTTCTTGACGGCTGCGGTCCCGATGACGATGAAGCTGACCCCATCGTCGATGTAGCGCTCGATGGTGTCGAGATCGCGGATGCCGCCGCCGAGCTGAATCGGCAGATCGTCACCAACCGCCTTGACGATCTTGCGGATCACGCCTTCGTTGACCGGTCTGCCCGAGCGCGCGGCGTTGAGATCGACGATATGCAGGCGCCGCGCTCCCTGCTCCAGCCAGTGGCGCGCCATCGCAACGG
>JBAVOG010000311.1:0-3519 GCA_049691875.1 Burkholderiales bacterium
GGACACGGTCGTGCCCGGGCATGGCCGCGCTGCGGAGCTGCTGCGCGACGCGCGCGACCAGGCGGTGCGAGCGCTGGATCACGACTGACGACCGCACGCTTGTGTATCATCCGGGCCGACGAGCAAACTCTGCATGAGTCCGACTTATCGGACTCATGCCCTGGAATAGGGGATTCGCAAAAAGGGGACGTGTCCCCTCTTGCATAGTTTCCCAACCCATCGACCATGCCCCTGAGCAAATACCGCTACATCGCCGTCGACGGTCCGATCGGGGCAGGCAAGACCAGCCTCGCGCGGCGCCTCGCGGAGCGCCTGCACGGCGAACCACTGCTCGAGCGCCCGGGCGACAATCCTTTTCTGCCGCGCTTCTACGAGAACATGACGCGGCACGCGCTGCCCACCCAGCTCTTCTTCCTCTTTCAACGCATCGGGCAACTCGGCGAGCTCGCCCAGCTGGAGTTGTTCTCGGGCGTCACGGTCGCCGATTTTCTGCTCGAGAAGGACCCGCTCTTCGCGCAGCTCACGCTGACGGGCGACGAGCTCGCGCTCTATCAGCGCATCTACGACGCGCTCAGCCCGCAGGCGCCCCGGCCCGATCTGGTGATCTATCTGCACGCGGATATCGAAACGTTGCACGATCGGGTGCGCAAGCGTGCGCTCGACTACGAGGCGCCCGTCGGGCGCGAATACCTCGCCGCATTGGCAGACGCGTATTCGCGCTTCTTTTACCATTACGCAGCCGCGCCGCTCCTGGTGGTGAACTCGGAGCGGTTGAATTTCGTCGACAGCAACCGCGACCTCGAGCTCCTCGTCGAGCACATTGCCGCAATGCGCGGCGGACGCGAGTACTTCAACGTCGGCGAGTGATTCCGAAGCGCCGATCGCCGACATTTTCCGCCGTATGATGCGACCCGAGCCGGAAAAATAGCCATGGTGATCCTGCGAACCGTAGCCGAGTTGCGCGCCCACCTCGCGACGCGGCAGCCGGCCGTCTTCGTACCGACGATGGGCAGTCTGCACGATGGGCACCTGTCGCTCGTCCGCCTTGCGCGCGCGCGGGGCGGATGCGTCGTGGCGAGCATTTTCGTGAACCGGCTGCAGTTCGGGCCCGCCGATGATTTCGACACCTACCCGCGCACGTTCGAATCCGATTGCGCCGGGCTCGCGGGCGCAGGGGTGGACGTGGTGTTCGCCCCGGACGAGCGCGAGGTCTACCCCGAGCCGCAGGAATTCCGGGTCACGCCTCCTGCGATCGGCGACGCGCTCGAGGGGGAATTTCGCCGGGGCTTCTTCGGCGGCGTGGCGACCGTCGTCCTGAAGCTCTTCAACATGGTCCAGCCGCGCGTCGCCGTGTTCGGCAAGAAGGACTACCAGCAGCTCATGATCGTGCGCGGCATGATCCGGCAGCTCAACCTGCCGATCGAGATCGAGGCGGGCGAGACCATCCGGGCCGCGGACGGACTCGCCCTGTCGTCCCGCAACAATTACCTTTCCGAATCGGAGCGCGCGGAAGCGCCGCGCTTGCACCGGGTGCTTGCGGCCGTCGGGAAGCAACTCTCTGACGGGAAAAGCGATTTTCAGCGGATTACGGGGGATGTCACTAAGGAATTACGCCGGGCCGGCTGGCGCCCGGACTATGTTGCGGTGCGGAAACAAGCTGATCTACAATTGCCCGGCCCGGCTGACCGCGAACTGGTCGTGCTGGGCGCAGCGTGGCTCGGCGCCACGCGGCTGATCGACAACCTGGAGTTCACGCTGTCGCGCTAGGCGTTCCGAGCGCGACCCTGGCAGGGGAGCGGAGCCATGCAGCGCACGATGCTGAAGTCGAAGATTCACCGGGCGACGGTCACGCACGCAGAGCTCGACTACGAGGGCTCCTGTGCGATCGACGAGGACCTTCTCGACGCGGCCGACATCCGCGAATACCAGCAGATCGACATTTACAACGTCACGAACGGCGAGCGCTTCTCGACGTATGCGATTCGCGCCGAGCGCGCATCGGGCGTGATCTCGGTGAACGGCGCGGCCGCGCGCCGCGCGCAAGTCGGCGACATCCTGATCATCGCCTCCTATGCCGCCTACAACGAGCTCGAGGTCCAGCGCCATCAGCCCGACCTCGTCTACGTCGACGGCCGCAACCGCATCAAGCGCCACGGGCATCAGATTCCGCTGCAGATCGCCTAGTGGCGACACCTGGAATGGTGATTTCCCTTCTTCTCCGAGGAGGGGCAGAAGAATACGGCCGCTAGGCGGTGCCGCCGACGGTGAGGCCGTCGATGCGGAGCGTGGGCTGGCCGACGCCGACCGGCACGCTCTGACCTTCCTTTCCGCACGTGCCGACGCCGGTGTCGAGCTGGAGGTCGTTGCCGATCATCGAGACGCGCGTGAGCGCGTCCGGGCCGTTGCCGATCAGCGTCGCGCCCTTGACCGGCGCGGTGACGCGTCCGTTCTCGATCAGGTAGGCCTCGGTGCACGAGAACACGAACTTGCCGTTCGTGATGTCCACCTGCCCGCCGCCGAAGTTGACGGCGTACAGTCCGCGATCGACCGACGCGATGATCTCGGCCGGATCCTTGTCGCCCGCGAGCATGTACGTGTTGGTCATCCGCGGCATGACCGTGTGGGCGTAGCTTTCCCGGCGGCCATTCCCGGTGAGGGGCATTTTCATCAGCCGGGCATTCAGGCTGTCCTGGAGGTAGCCGCGCAGCACGCCGTTCTCGATCAGCGTCGTGCACTGGGTGGGATTGCCTTCGTCGTCGACGTTCAGCGAACCGCGCCGCGCAGGGAGCGTGCCGTCGTCCACGACCGTGACGCCCGGGGCGGCGACGCGCTCGCCGAGGCGACCGGAAAACGCCGACGACTGTTTGCGATTGAAGTCGCCTTCCAGACCGTGTCCGATCGCCTCGTGCAGGAGCACACCCGGCCAGCCCGGTCCGAGCACCACGGTCATCGTGCCGGCCGGCGCAGAGCGTGACTCCAGATTGATCAGCGCCTGATCGACCGCCTTGGCGGCGTACTCCTCGAGGCGCGCATCGGTGAAGTAGTCGTAGTTGAACCGCCCGCCGCCACCCGCGGAGCCCTGCTCGCGACGTCCGTTCGACTCCGCGATCACCTGCAGCGAGAGACGGACCAGCGGCCGCACGTCGGCTGACATGACGCCGTCGGAGCGGGCCACCAGGATCACTTCGTAGATGCCGCCGAGGCTGGCCATCACCTGCACGACGCGCGGGTCGCGCGCCCGGCAGATGCGTTCGATGCGCTCGAGCAGTTTCACTTTCTCGGTGTCGGCGAGCGAGCCGAGCGGATCCATCGGACGGTAGAGCTCACGCCCCGTCGCGTGGCGAATCGCCGGGACGCGTCCGCTCTTGCCGGCGCGCGCAATCGCCCGCGTGGCGCCAGCGGCGTCGTTCAGCGCTTCGATGTTGATCTCGTCGGAATACGCGAACGCGGTCTTGTCGCCGGCGATGGCACGCACGCCGACCCCCTGGTCGATGTTGAAGCTGCCGGACTTCACGATGC
>JBAVOG010000312.1:0-37576 GCA_049691875.1 Burkholderiales bacterium
GGCGCGGGCAGGATGCGCCGCGAGCCCGGTCAAAGTCCGCGCGCGGCCGAAGAGGCGCCGCGCGGCCCACTGCCGGTTCACAGGGATTCGGCTGGGGTGGGCGCACATTTCCGGAGGAGTACGACCGGAGCCTGCTGTGGGCGGCACTGTGCCTCCTGACGTTCGGGCTCGTGATGGTCTATTCCGCGTCCATTGCGACCGCCGAGGCGGCGCGGTACGCGGATCATCAGCCGGCTTATTTCCTGCTCCGGCACCTCGTAGCGCTCGGTGTGGCGTTCTTCGCAGGGGCGCTCGCGTTTCAGGTGCCCGTGCGCGCGTGGCAGCGCGCCGCGCCGTGGCTATTCGTGTTGGGTGTTACGGCCCTTGCGCTGGTGCTCATCCCGGGCCTCGGCCGGGAAGTCAATGGCGCGCGCCGATGGCTCGCGCTGCCCGGCTTCAACCTGCAGCCGTCGGAGCTCGTGAAGATCGCGGCAGTCCTGTACGCGGCCGACTACACCGCACGCAAGACCGCGGTGATGCACAGCTTTCGGGACGGATTGTTGCCGATGCTCGGCGTGATGCTCGTCGTCGGCTGGCTGCTGCTGCGCGAGCCGGATTTCGGCGCGTTCGTCGTGATCGCCCTGGTCTCAACCGGCATCCTCTTCGTCGGCGGCATGAACGTCAGGTGGTTCGGCGGCCTGCTCGTGCTCATGCTGACCGGGTTCGTCGCGCTGGTCCTCTCGTCGCCGTATCGCATGCAGCGGATATTCGGATTCATGGACCCGTGGTCCGATGCGTACGGACAGGGCTATCAGCTCTCGCACGCATTGATCGCCTTCGGGCGGGGCGAGTGGTTCGGCGTCGGCCTGGGTGCGAGCGTGGAGAAGCTCTTCTACCTCCCCGAGGCGCATACCGATTTTCTGCTGGCCGTGATCGGCGAGGAGCTCGGCTTCGCGGGCGTGCTCGTCGTGGTCGGACTGTTCGCCTGGCTGGTGCTGCGCGCGTTTGCCGTCGGCCGCCAGGCCGCCGTACTGGAGCGGCCGTTTGCCGCGCTGGTCGCGCAGGGCTTTGCAATCTGGTTCGGCGTCCAGGCGTTCATCAACATGGGCGTCAATCTCGGCGTGCTGCCGACCAAAGGCCTGACGCTCCCGTTCATGAGCTTCGGGGGCACCGCGATCCTCGCCAACTGCGTGGCCCTCGCGATCCTGCTGCGGATCGATTGGGAGAATCGCCAGCTCATGCGAGGTCACCAGGCATGACGACTGCGCAACGGATATGGCGCGAACCATCATGATCATGGCGGGCGGAACCGGCGGGCACGTGTTTCCGGCACTGGCCGTTGCGGATACGTTGCGCGCCGCAGGCTGGAACGTGGTCTGGCTCGGCGCGCGAACCGGAATGGAGGCCACCCTGGTTCCCGCGCGTGGCTACGAGGTCGCCTGGGTAAGATTTTCAGGGTTGCGCGGCAAGGGCATCCTGGCAAAGCTCCTGCTGCCGATGAATCTTCTCGTCGCCTTCTGGCAGAGCGCGCGGGCGATCTTCGCGCGGCGACCGGATGTGGTGCTGGGAATGGGGGGCTACATCTCGTTCCCGGGCGGAATGATGGCATCGCTCCTGAACCGTCCGCTCGCGATACACGAGCAGAACTCGGTGGCAGGGCTCGCCAACCGGGTGCTCGCGCACCTCGCCGATCGCGTGCTCGTCTCCTTCCCGGAAACGCTCCTGAAGGGCGAGTTCGTCGGAAATCCGGTGCGCGCGGAGATCGCGCGGATTGCCCCGCCCGCGGAGCGATACGCGTCCCGCAACGGTCCCCTACGGCTCCTCGTGGTCGGGGGCAGTCTCGGGGCGGCGGCATTGAACGACGTCGTGCCGAGTGCGCTTGCCCGGATACCGGAAGCGGCGCGACCGATGGTCACTCATCAGTCGGGCGACAAGCATATCGCCGCGTTGCGCGCGAACTACGCAGCAGCTCGTGTTGCAGCCGAGCTCGTCCCGTTCATCGAGGACATGGCCGCCGCATACGCCGGCGCCGATGTCGTGATCTGCCGTTCGGGAGCGACCACGGTGGCGGAGCTCGCGGCGACGGGCGTCGCGAGTCTGCTCGTCCCGTTCCCGTTCGCGGTCGACGATCATCAGACGACCAACGCCCGGTATCTCGTCGATCGCGGTGCGGCCATCCTCGCGCAGCAGGCCGAGCTCACGCCGGACCGGCTGGCGGAGATCCTGGGAGGCCTCACGCGCGACGCGTTGCGTCAGATGGCCGAGCGCGCGCGCTCCGCCGCGAGACCCGATGCGACGCAAGCCGTTGCGCGCGCATGCATGGAGCTTGCGAAGTGAAGCACAAGGTCAAGCGCATCCACTTCGTGGGCGTTGGCGGCTCCGGGATGAGCGGGATCGCGGAGGTCCTGGCGAATCTTGACTACCAGGTGTCCGGATCGGATATCGCTGCAAATCCAGCTACCGAGCGTCTCGCGCGTCTCGGCGTGAAGGTGACGATCGGGCACGCTGCGGAGAATGTCTCGCAGGCCGATGTCGTGGTCGTATCGACTGCGGTGCGCTCGGATAATCCAGAAGTGCTCGCGGCGCGCGCGCGCCGTGTTCCGGTCGTGCCGCGCGCGATGATGCTTGCCGAGCTGATGCGCCTGAAGCGAGGCATCGCCGTCGCCGGCACGCACGGCAAGACCACCACGACCAGCCTGGTCGCTAGCGTCCTGGCGGAAGGCGGACTGGATCCGACCTTCGTCATCGGCGGGCGGCTCACTGCGGCGGCGTCGAACGCGAAGCTCGGCGCCGGCGAGTTCATCGTGGTCGAGGCCGACGAATCCGACGCGTCGTTCCTCCACCTGCAGCCGGTGATCGCGGTGGTCACGAACATCGACGCCGACCACATGGAGACCTACGAGCACGATTTCGCGAAACTGAAGCAGGCGTTCATCGAGTTCACCCGCAATCTGCCCTTCTACGGAACCGCGGTGTTGTGCGCCGACGACCCGCACGTACGGGAGATCATGCCCTTCGTCTCCAAGCCCATCGTGACCTACGGATTCAGCGCGGATGCGATGCTGCGCGCCGAGGGCATCGAGCACGCGGATGGCCAGATGCGCTTCCGCGTTCCGCGTGAAGGCGCCGCGCCGCTCGAATTCCGGCTGAACCTGCCCGGCCGTCACAATGTTCAGAACGCGCTCGCGGCAGTCGCGGTGGGTCGCGAGCTCGGCATTGCCGACGCGGCGATACAGAAGGCGCTCGCGGAGTTTCGCGGTGTGGGACGACGGTTCCAGCAATATGGCCAGGCGCCGCTGCCCGGCGGCGGCACGATGACCGTGGTCGACGACTACGGTCATCACCCCGCCGAGATGGAAGCCACCCTCGACGCAGCGCGTGGCGCCTTCCCCGGACGGCGTCTCGTGCTCGCGTTCCAGCCGCATCGCTACACGCGCACGCGCGATCTCTTCGAGGACTTCGTGAGAGTGTTGTCGCTCGCCGATTGCGTGCTGCTTGCGGAGGTGTACCCCGCAGGAGAGTCGCCACTCGTCGCGGCCGACGGACGCTCGCTCGCCCGTGCGGTTCGGGTGGCCGGGAAGGTCGAACCGATCTTCGTCGAGGACATTGCCGACATGCCGGAGGCGATCCGGCAAGCCGCACGCCACCGGGACGTGGTGGTCACGATGGGCGCCGGATCGATCGGCGCCGTTCCCCAGCGACTCATGAATCCGAATTCCTGACCGACCGATGGACATGGCCGAGCAAAGACATGTGAGCAACGCAGCCGGCGCCAACGAGCTTCGCGGCCGGCTGCTGCGCGACGAGCCGATGGCCCGTCATGTCAGCTGGCGCGCCGGGGGAAGCGCGGCGCGCGCGTATCGGCCCGCCGATCTCGCCGACCTGGCACTGTTTCTGCGCACACTGCCGATCGACGAAGAGCCGGTCTGCTTCGTCGGCCTCGGCAGCAACCTGCTCGTGCGCGATGGTGGCTTCTCGGGGACAGTGATCCTCCTGCACGACACGCACGGTTCGTTGCGCGTCGCGGGCGACGTAGTTCACGCCGAGGCCGGGGTGGCAAGTCCGAAGGTTGCACGGCTCGCGGCAACTCACGGCCTCGAAGGCGCGGAGTTTCTGGCGGGCATTCCGGGCACGGTGGGCGGCGCGCTGGCCATGAACGCCGGCTGCTACGGATCGGAGACCTGGGATTGCGTGGCAGGCGCCCGCATGATCGACCGGACCGGCCAACTGATCAATCGCACGCATGCGGATTTCGAGATCGGCTACCGGCACGTGGCGCTGAAACGCGGACGTCTGGGCGAGGACACATGGTTCGTCGGCGCCTCGTTCCGGTTCCGGCCGGGAGACTCGACGAAGGCGCGTGCCCGGATCCGGGATCTGCTGGCGCGTCGCGTTGCGACCCAGCCGCTCAACCTGCCGAACGCGGGATCGGTGTTCCGCAATCCGCCCGACGGATATGCGGCCCAGCTCATCGAAGCTTGCGGGCTGAAAGGGTATGCGATCGGCGGCGCCCGCATTTCGGAGAAGCACGCGAACTTCATCGTCAATCCGAAGGGCGGCGCGAGCGCGGCGGACATCGAGGCGCTCATCGCACATGCGCGCGACACCGTTCGCACGAAGTTCGGCCTCGACCTGGTTCCCGAGGTGCGCATCATCGGGGCACCCGGCCGATCGGGGAACTCAGCTGGAGGCGCCGGGCGATGACCGCGCACTCTCCTCAGTCGTTCGGAAAGGTAGGCGTGCTTCTCGGTGGCCGGTCCGCCGAGCGGGACGTTTCGCTGAAGAGCGGCTCGATGGTCCTGGGTGCATTGCGCGGCCGGGGCGTCGATGCTCATCCGTTCGATCCGCGCGACCGCGGGCTCGATGCGCTGATCGCGGAGCGCTTCGATCGAGTCTTCATCGCGTTACACGGGCGATATGGTGAAGACGGAACCATTCAGGGCGCCCTCGAGTTGCTCGGTATCCCGTATACCGGCGCCGGGGTGATGGCGAGCGCGCTCGCGATGGACAAATGGCGCACGAAGCTCGTCTGGGCGGCAGCCGGGATACCTACGCCCGAATACGAGCTTCTCGACGCGCGCACCGATTTCGCCGTCGTGGCCGACCGCCTCGGCCTGCCCATCATGGTGAAGCCGGTCAATGAAGGTTCTTCGATTGGCATGACCAAAGTACGTCAGGAGTCCGGGCTCCGCGACGCCTATGCACTCGCCGCCAGATACGACTTGCTGGTGATGGCGGAGCGGTTTATCGACGGCACCGAGCTCACCGTCGGCATCGTGGGCGGCGCGGCACTTCCGGCGATACGCCTCGAGACGCCGCGCGATTTCTACGACTACGAGGCGAAGTACGTCACGGACGATACGCGTTACATCCTGCCGTGCGGACTTTCGGAAGTCGCCGAGAGGGACATTGCGCGCGACTCGCTGCGCGCATTCGACACGCTGGGCTGCCGCGGGTGGGGCCGCGTCGACCTGATGCTCGATCGTGCCGGGAAGCCCTACTTCTTGGAGGTCAACACGTCGCCGGGAATGACCGACCACTCGCTCGTGCCGATGGCGGCGCGGCATGCGGGAATCTCGTTCGACGAGCTGTGCATGCGCATTCTCGCGTCGGCAGCGCTGGGCGGCACGGAGGCGGGGAGGATGCATGTGGAATAGTCCGCGCCTCCTGAACAGCATTGCCCGTGGCCTGTTCCTTGCGGCGGGTGCCATTGCGATCTACCTGATCGCACGCGCGGCGATGAGCTCAACGCTCTTCCCGCTGCGCACGGTGACCGTCGCCGGTAACTTGCAGCACGTGAGTGGGGAGGCGATCCGGGCCGGGCTGGCAGGCCGTGTTTCGGGAAACTTCTTCGCGGCGAATCTCGACGCGTTGCGCAGCGCGTTGGAGGAACTCCCCTGGGTGCGACGGGCGGTGGTTCGGAGGTATTGGCCGGACCTCATCCAGATTCGCATCGAGGAACAGGTACCGATTGCGCGCTGGACCGACCGGCGGCTCGTCAACACTTATGGCGAGCTCTTCCGCGGTGACTTCGATACCGCGCTGCCGACGCTCGGCGGCCCACCGGGAACAGAGCGCCAGGTCGTCACGCGCTATGCAGTGTTCAGTGCGCTTCTCGCGCCGCTCGGAACCGAGCTCGTGCAGCTCGTCCTGTCGCCCCGCTACGCCTGGCAGATCAAGCTTGCGAACGGCGCCACGCTCGAGCTAGGACGCGAGCAGGCACGTGGGCCGGCCGAAGCGAGGCTCGAACGTTTCATTTCCACGTACCCGCAGGTGGTCGCTGACCTCGGCCATCCGGTCGAGCACGTGGATCTGCGCTACCCGAATGGATTTTCCGTGCGCGTCGCCGCGTCCGCCGTCGAGGCGGACGAGAAGGCGCGCCCGCCAGTTGCCTCGCGCCGTACGTTGAAGGAGTGACCGTGCCATGCAGAAGGACATGACGTTGTATCTGGACCATGGAGACATCGAGCACGAGCTCGATCTCCGGCATCGACCCGAGCACCGCCAGCCCACGCCGGAGCCCGCTCCTGCGCGCAACGCGCTGACCGGAAAGCTGCGGCGTGAGGCGCGCAATCAGCTCGTCGGCCTGGATATCGGAACTTCCAAAGTCGTCGCGCTGGTGGCGGAGTTGACCCCCGATGGGCGGCTCGACGTCATCGGCATGGGCAGCCACGATTCGAGCGGCCTGAAGAAGGGCGTGGTCGTGAACATCGAGGCCACCGTGACGGCCATCCAGCGCGCGCTCGAGGAGGCCGAGCTGATGGCCGATTGCAAGATCCAGCGCGTATTCACCGGCATCGCCGGCAGTCACATTCGCAGCTTCAACTCCACGGGGATGGTCGCCATCAAGGACCGCGAGGTGACGCCCGTCGACGTGGAGCGCGTGATCGAGACGGCACGCGCCATGCCGATCCCGACGGATCAGCAGGTGCTGCACATCCTCACCCAGGAGTTCCTGATCGACGGACAGGACGGCATCCGCGAACCGCTCGGAATGAGCGGCGTCCGGCTCGAGGTCAAGACGCACATCGTGACAGGCGCGGTCTCCGCGGCCCAGAACATCGTGAAGTGCGTGCGGCGCTGCGGGCTGGAGGTCGCCGATCTGATCCTGCAGCCGCTCGCGTCCAGCCTGGCGGTGCTCTCGGAGGACGAGAAGGAACTGGGTGTCGCGCTGGTGGATATCGGTGGCGGCACGACCGATGTCGCGATCTTCCGCGAGGGCGCGATACGCCACACCGCGGTGATCCCGATCGCGGGGGACCAGATCACCAACGACATCGCGATGGCACTTCGCACGCCGACTCCCGATGCCGAGGAGATCAAGCTGCGCTACGGGTGCGCGCTGCGCGGGCTCGCAGACCCCGCAGAGATGCTCGAGGTCCCCGGCCTGGGGGACCGTGCGCCGCGCGAGCTGTCCCGTCAGACGCTGGCCGAGGTCATCGAGCCGCGGGTCGAGGAGCTCTATTCGCTCGTGCAGCAAGTGCTGCGCCATTCGGGATTCGCAGAGCTGATCTCCTCGGGAATCGTGCTGACGGGCGGCTCTTCGGTCATGCAGGGCATGGTCGATCTCGGCGAGGAGATCTTCCACATGCCGGTGCGGCTCGGCACGCCGCGCTACGGAGGCGGACTTGCCGAGGTCGTCCATCACCCCCGTTATGCGACGGCAATGGGCCTTCTGCTGGAAGGCAAATCACAACTCGAGCGAGGGATCCTCGCCCGCCAGAGCGGCACTTTCAAACTGACCCTGAGGAGGATGCGCGAATGGTTCCAGAAAAATTTCTAGTCCGCGCGGCGCGGATCATCTTTTCCTAAAACCCGGTGAGCAAGGAGGTAAGCATGTTCGAGATACTGGAAACGCAGGTGAACGGAACGGTCATCAAGGTAATCGGCGTGGGAGGTGCGGGCGGTAACGCGGTCGACCACATGATCCGCAACGGCGTGGGCGGCGTGGAGTTCATCTCCGCCAACACCGATGCGCAGGCACTTTCCCGCACGCTCGCCAAGCAGCACATCCAGCTCGGGGGCTCGGGGCTCGGCGCGGGGGCCCGTCCGGAGGCCGGGCGCGACGCGGCGCTCGAGGCCCGTGAACAGATTCGCGAGGCGCTGACGGGCGCTCACATGGCGTTCATCACGGCCGGGATGGGCGGCGGTACCGGTACCGGGGCCGTGCCAGTGGTCGCCGAAATCGCGAAGGAGCTCGGAATCCTGACAGTCGCGGTGGTGACCAAGCCGTTCGCCTTCGAGGGCAAGCGCATGAAGGTCGCGGAAACGGGGATCGACGACCTTGGCGCGCACGTCGACTCGCTCATCGTCATCCTGAACGAGCGGTTGATGGACGTGCTCGGCGACGACGTGTCCATGAAGGAGGCATTCCGCGCGGCCGACGACGTCCTGCACAATGCCGTCGCAGGTATTGCCGAAATCATCAACTGTCCGGGGCTCGTGAACGTCGACTTCGAGGACGTGCGTACCGTGATGGGGGAGATGGGCATGGCCATGATGGGATCGTCGTACGCGAATGGCGTGGACCGCGCGCGCGTCGCCGCCGAGCAGGCCGTGGCCAGTCCGCTGCTCGAAGGTGTCAATCTGTCCGGCGCCCGCGGTGTGCTAGTGAACATCACGGCGAGCGAGGGGCTGAAGATGCGCGAAGTCAACGAGGTCATGAATACCGTGCGGAGCTTCGCGGCCGACGACGCGACGATCATCTTCGGCGCCGTGTACGACGAATCGCTCGGCGACGATCTTCGGGTCACGGTGGTCGCGACCGGTCTTGGTCAGGCGCAACTCGCGGCGCGCCAACCGCGTCCGCAGCTCGTCGTCCAGCGGACCGGAACGCATGACACCCCCGTGGGCGGCATCGATTTCGGCGCACTGGATTCGGCGCCGGCGGTGTTTCGCAAGAATCGCGCATCGACGATCGAGGCACTCGCCCAGAGCGGGGTGGACAAGTACGACATACCGGCTTTCCTCCGCAAGCAGGCGGATTGAAGGAGCAACGCCGGGAGGGCGCAGCGGTCCCATCTTCGGTCCGACGTGAAATGCCGCACTGCAGCAATACGGGGCCCGGGCGTCCCAGACTGGCGAGGGGCTAATTTGCGATGTAGAATGTAACCCTTTGCGAACAAAGAAGAACGATGCTTGCGCAACGCACCATAAAGGCAGGAATCAAGGCGACCGGGATCGGCCTTCATACCGGGAAGAAGGTGACCATGTCGCTCCGTCCCGCGCCGAAGGACACGGGGATCGTGTTCCGGCGTGTCGACCTCGATGCAACGGCAGACATCAAGGCTAGCGCCGAGGCCGTCACGGATACACGGCTCTGCAGCTCGCTCGAATCGAATGGCGTCAAGGTCGCGACCGTCGAGCACCTCATGTCGGCACTCGCCGGACTCGGGATCGACAACCTCTACATCGACCTGTCGGGTCCCGAAGTGCCCATCATGGATGGGAGCGCTGCACCGTTCGTGTTCCTGCTGCAATCCGCCGGGCTCGCGGAGCTGAACGCGCCCAAGCAGTTCTTCCGGATCCGCCGGCCCGTCGAAGTACGCGACGGCGACAAGTGGGCGCGATTCGATCCATACGACGGTTTCCGTCTGACATTTTCGATCATCTTCGATCACCCGGTATTCGACCGCGCCGGCCAGACCATTACTGTGGATCTCGCCGAGACCTCGTATGTGAAGGAAGTCGCCCGCGCCCGGACATTCGGCTTCGTCCAGGACGTCGAGGCGATGCGCAACGCAGGACTCGCTCTCGGCGGAAGCCTCGACAACGCGGTGGTACTCGACGAGTACCGCATCCTGAATACCGACGGATTGCGCTATGCCGACGAGTTCGTGAAGCACAAGGTACTCGACGCGATCGGCGATCTCTATCTCGTGGGGCACCCGCTGATCGGCGCTTTTTCAGCCCACAAGTCGGGCCATGCGCTCAACAACCAGCTGCTGCGTGCGACGCTTGCCGATCGCGAAGCTTGGGAGCTGGTGACCTTCCGGCGGACCGAAGACGCGCCGGCCGCCCTTGCCCGGCTGTTCCTTCAGCCGTCCTGATCCCGGACCAGCCGGCGCCTGGAGAGATTCAGCGTCCGTCTACGTGCTTCAAGTGCGCGTGAATTAATTCACGACCGTGCTTTCCGGGCAAGTGACCGTATGGCGGTCCGCAGCCGCGATTCGGGGAGCTGGGCGCCCAGCCGGTCCAGGGCGGCCCCCGCCGCCGAGGACAATTCCACAGTGGAACGTCGCTCCTGATCGGGGCGCGACATTCCCCCTTGTACTCGGGGCTCGATTCCAGTAACTTTCAGCCCTCGTCGACGTAGTTCGTTCACGATCGTCGGCGCAAGCAGCCGGAGCTTCGCAGCAGTGGCGTTGTTTTCGGCGAAGATAACAACATTTCCCTGTTTTACGCGGGCGATCTCGTAAAATCCCCGCAGTGATTTCGGCAGGAGAGTGCGGAGAGCCTGCCGGATCTCAAGGAGTTCGGCCGCCTGCGGCACGAGGCGCCCAATTTCGGGTGCCGAGGACAGGAATTCGCCGAGTTTCTTGGGTGGCATGGCGTGCGGTCCGAGGGGGATACATGCACATTATTCTAGTCTCCGACAGGCTGGCCAAGGCGAGATCGGTCCGGGTGAGCATCGCTCACGTGGCGCTTGCCGGCTTGGGTGTGCTGGGGCTGATGATCGGCGCTGCGGTCGGGCTCACCTATCTGGGCATCGAGCGCGCGGCCGAAATCAAGCATCCCGCCCTGCAATCCCTCGTGCGCGCGGCGCAGGAGCAGCAGGCCCGCCGTTCCGAAGAATACGTGCGGCAGAATCTCAGTGTGATGGCGGTGAAGCTCGGGCAGATGCAGGCCCAGTTGATGCGTCTCGATGCGCTAGGTGAGCGCCTTGGCACCGCCGCCGGGATCAGCCCGAGCGAGCTCAAATTTGCGGAAATGCCGGGCCGGGGCGGCGCCCTGGTCACATCACCGGCTCCCCGCGATCTGGGCGTCGACGAATTGCGCCAACATCTGGACGCAATCGCGAAGCAGATGGAATGGCATACGGAACACCTGGGTATGATCGAGGGCAGCATGGTCGAGTCGCGCGCCAAGGCGCGCCAGCTGCCGACCTCCCTCCCCATCACGACGACCTGGAATGCATCCGGCTTTGGCTGGCGAATCGACCCGATCACCGGGCAGGCCGCCGTGCACGAGGGTATCGATTTCATCGCCGAATCCGGAACACCCATCCAGGCTGCCGCCGCCGGCGTCGTGGCGTTCGCGGGGTACCATCCCACGTATGGCCAACTCGTGGAAATTGACCATGGCGGCGGGCTTCTCACGCGGTATGCACACGCGTCCAAACTCCTCGTCAAGCAAGGTGAGTTCGTCAAGCGCGGGGCGGTCATCGCGAAAGTCGGAAGCACCGGCCGCTCGACCGGGTCGCATCTCCATTTCGAAGTGCGTCAGAATGGCAGGGCGCTGAATCCGACTCCATTTCTCCGGGGCGGAGAGAAGGCGGCCCTTGCCGCTGTCGAGGGAAAGCCGGTCGCGTCAAAGCCGAGCCGCAAGACGTCCAAGTAGTTCAAGCACAACCGCCCGCCGTCACGGCGGATTTCCCCGGAACGAATCGAACTCGTGTGACGGATCACGCCGCTCGGCATCCTTGCGACGAGCCCGCGGTAGCGCGTGATACACTAACGAGCTTTATGCCCACCGCATCGTCTCGCGCATGATTCAACGGGCCCTGAAGGCGATCTTCGGTAGCCGCAACGAGCGCCTTCTCAAACAGTATCGCAAGTCCGTCGCCAGGATCAACGCCCTAGAGCCGGCAATGGCCGCGCTCGGCGACGACGCGCTCGCCGCCAAGACCGGCGAGTTCAAGGCGCGTTTCGCGGAGCGCGTGCAGGCGAATACCGATCCGGAGCAGGAGCGTGCGGTCCGGGTTGCGACGCTCGAGGAGCTACTGCCCGAAGCGTTTGCAGTGGTGCGCGAGGCCGCCAGGCGAACGCTCAAGATGCGTCACTTCGACGTGCAGCTGATCGGGGGGATCGCGCTGCATAACGGCAAGATCGCCGAGATGCGAACCGGCGAGGGCAAGACATTGGTCGCCACGCTACCCGCGTATCTGAATGCCCTGAGCGGGCGCGGCGTCCACATCGTTACGGTCAACGACTATCTGGCCAGCCGGGACGCCGAGTGGATGGGCAAGATCTACCGGTTCCTGGGCCTGTCGGTCGGGACGATTCTTTCGCAGATGCCCCATGGCGAGAAGCACGCGGCGTACGCGGCCGACATCACGTACGGAACCAACAACGAGTTCGGCTTCGACTACCTCCGCGACAACATGGCGATGAGCACGGACGAGCGCTTCCAGCGTCCGTTGAACTACGCGATTGTCGACGAGGTGGACTCCATACTGATCGACGAGGCGCGCACGCCGCTCATCATCTCCGGTCAGGCCGAGGACAAGACGGAGCTCTACCGTCGGGTCAACGAGATCGCGCCCCTTCTGAAACGTCAGGACGCTCCCGACGCCCCGGGCGATTTTCACGTCGACGAGAAGGCCCACCAGGTTCTTCTCTCCGAGCTGGGTCACGAGCATGCGGAAAACCTGCTTGCGCGGGCGGGGCTGATCCCGGAAGGCGGCAGCCTGTACGATCCGGCGAACATCAACCTGATGCATCACCTGACGGCGGCGCTGCGGGCGCACAACCTCTTCTTCCGCGACCGCCACTACGTCGTGCAGAGTAACGAAGTCGTGATCGTGGACGAGTTCACGGGACGCCTCATGCCGGGCAGGCGCTGGTCCGACGGACTGCATCAGGCAGTGGAAGCAAAGGAAGGCGTCTCGATCCAGAGCGAGAACCAGACCCTCGCATCGATCACGTTCCAGAACTACTTCCGGCTCTACGAGAAGCTTGCCGGCATGACTGGAACCGCAGACACCGAGGCGTACGAGTTCCAGCAGATTTACGGCCTCGAGGTCGTTGTCATTCCCACCCACATGAAGATGGTCCGGGAGGACCGTCTCGACCAGGTGTACAAGACCGCCGACGAGAAGAACCAGGCAGTGATCGCCGACATCAAGGACTGCTATCAGCGCGGCCAGCCGGTGCTGGTCGGCACTGCGTCGATCGAGAACTCCGAGCTCATATCCGGCATGCTCCAGAAGGAAAGCTTGCCGCACCAGGTCCTGAACGCGAAACAGCACGCGCGAGAAGCCGAGATCGTCGCCCAGGCGGGACGGCCCAAGATGGTCACGATCGCCACCAACATGGCGGGGCGCGGCACCGACATCGTCCTCGGCGGAAACGTCGAGAAACAGGTGGATTTCGTGCTCGCGGATCAGAATCTCACCGACGTGGACAAGGAAGCGCGAACGAGCGAGCTGCGTAGTGGCTGGCAGGCGCTGCACGACCAGGTCGTGGCGGCCGGCGGCGTGCACATCATCGGCACCGAGCGGCACGAGTCGCGCCGCATCGACAACCAGCTGCGCGGTCGCTCAGGGCGCCAGGGCGACCCGGGCTCGTCGCGGTTCTATCTGTCGCTCGAGGACTCCCTGCTCAGGATCTTCGCGGGAGACCGCATCAAGGGGATCATGGAGCGGCTGAAGATGCCCGAGGGCGAGCCGATCGAGCATCCTCTCGTGACCCGGTCTATCGAAAGCGCGCAGCGCAAGGTCGAAGCGCACAACTTCGACATCCGCAAGCAGCTGCTCGAATACGACGACGTGGCCAACGATCAGCGGCGAACCGTCTACACGCTGCGCAACACCATCCTCGAAGGTTCGGATCTCTTCGATCAGGTGAAGGCGCTGCGCGACGGCGTGATCAGCGACATATTGCGTGCGCACATTCCACTGGAAAGCGTCGAAGAGCAATGGGACGTGGCCGGGCTCGAGCGGGCGCTCATCGCCGAGCTGCAGGTCGACGTGCCGCTGCAATCAATGCTCGAGGCGGATGCCAGCCTGACGGACGACGATCTGCTGGCACGCATCCTGGAGCGAGCCGACGCCCTGTATCAGGAGAAGATGTCGGTCGTGCCAGCGGAGCAGGTGCGCGAATACGAGCGCTGGCTGCTGCTCCACCAGCTCGACAGCAACTGGCGCGAACACCTCGCTGCGCTCGACCACCTGCGCCAGGGCATTCATCTGCGCGGCTACGCGCAGAAGAATCCGAAGCAGGAATACAAGCGCGAGGCGTTCGAGCTTTTCGGATATTTCCTCGAGACGGTCAAGCTCGAGGTCACTCGAGTATTGATGAACGTGAAGATCAAGACCCCCGAGCAGGTGGTCCAGGTCGAGCACGTCGCGCCCCCAGTGGAAAACGTCCAATACCGGCATGCCTCGTACGAAGAGGCGCTTGCCACGGCCGCGACGGCGGACGAATCCGCGCCGGCACAGATCCCATTCAAGCGGGCGATGGGCAAGGTGGGTCGCAACGATCCGTGCCCCTGCGGCTCGGGCAAGAAGTACAAACACTGTCACGGCCAGCTGTCGTGAAAAGCGTCGGGTGATGAACGGGCTCCCATACGCCGCTTGAATCCCGGCTCGAGTATTCCTTCCGCTCCCGCCAAGATGGCCGTCAATCTCGTTCCTGCGGATCCCGCAACGCTGCGTGCGGTCCGGGGTGTCGACTTGGGCATCGCCGCAGCGGGAATTCGTAAGGCGGGGCGAAAGGATCTCCTACTGATCCGGCTTGCGGACGAAAGTCGGATCGCCGGAGTCTTCACGCAGAATCGGTTTTGCGCAGCGCCGGTCGTAGTGGCGAAAGAGCACCTGGCCGCAGGCCCCCGGATCCGTGCCTTGCTGATCAATACGGGAAACGCGAACGCGGGTACCGGAAGCGACGGCATTGCGCGTGCCCGCATCGCCTGCGATGCTGTGGCGCGTGCACTTGTCTGCGACCCGCGTCAGGTTCTGCCGTTCTCCACCGGAGTCATCATGGAATCCCTTCCGGTGGAGCGCATCGTTGCAGGAATCCCCACTTGCGCTGCCGATCTGCGCGCCGACAATTGGGGATCCGCGGCCGAGGCCATCATGACGACCGACACCGTCCCGAAAGCGTGTTCGGCGGACCTGTCGATCGACGGCAGACAGATGACGGTGTCCGGTATCGCGAAAGGCGCAGGGATGATCCGGCCAGACATGGCGACGATGCTCGCATACGTTGCGACCGATGCGAAAGTGTCGGGTCCCGCGCTGGATGCGCTGGTCCGGGAGGTGGCGGACGCGTCTTTCAACCGGATTACTGTGGACGGCGATACTTCGACCAACGATGCGTTCATGCTGATCGCCACCGGTGCCGCAGCGAACGCGCCCATCGAGATCGGAACGCCTCAGTACAAGCGGCTCGGAGAAGCGGTCGTCGCGGTGGCGCAGAAGCTCGCGCAGGCCATAGTCCGCGACGGCGAAGGGGCAACGAAATTCATCACCGTGAGCGTCGAGCGCGGCGCGAGCGTCGACGAATGTCGTCGGGTCGGGTACGCGATCGCACACTCGCCGCTCGTGAAGACGGCATTTTTTGCGTCGGATCCAAATCTCGGTCGCCTGCTGGCCGCCATAGGCAATTCCGGGATCGCCGACCTCGAAGTCGATGGAGTCTCGCTTTATCTCGGGGACGTGCTGGTGGCGGCGCACGGCGGGCGCGATCCCGGTTACCGTGAGGAGGACGGCAAGCGCGTGATGGAAGAGTCCGAAATCACGGTGCGTGCGCTGCTTGGTCGCGGTACGGCTCAGGCTACGATCTGGACCTGCGACCTGTCGCACGGGTACGTCACCATCAACGCGGAGTACCGCACTTGAAGAGTTTGCATCGCGAGTCGGCATGAAGGATCTCGAGAAGCTCTTCGGCCGCATCGATGGCCTGGTGGACCGGCTCGAAATGCTCATGCCCGCGCTGCCACCAAAGCCGGACTGGGATGCGAGCATCGCCTTTCGGTGGCGCAAGCGTGGGGGCAGGGGATTCCTTGCGCCGGTCGTCCAGCTGCACCGCATCCAACTCGGCGATTTGCGCGACATCGATCGCCAGAAGGCGCTGGTCGAGCAGAACACCAGACAGTTCGTCGGCGGTCACCCTGCCAACAACGTACTGCTCACCGGCGCGCGCGGAACCGGGAAATCGTCGCTCGTGAAGGCGCTGCTGAACCGGTACGCCCGCCAGGGCCTGCGACTGATCGAGGTCGAGAAGCGGGACCTGGTGGATCTAGCAGACATCGTCGACCTCGTCGTCACGCGTCCCGAGCGGTTCATCGTGTTCTGCGATGACCTTTCGTTCGAGGCGTCGGAGCCGGGTTACAAGGCGCTCAAGGTCGCGCTGGATGGCTCCGTGGCCGCGACATCCGAGAACATGCTCATCTACGCGACTTCCAACCGTCGCCACCTGATGCCCGAGTTCATGCAGGAGAATCTTGAGTACAAGCACGTCGGCGAGGAGATTCATCCCGGCGAAACATCCGAGGAGAAGATTTCGCTCTCGGAGCGCTTCGGCCTGTGGGCTTCGTTCTATCCCTTCGATCAGGACGAGTATCTGGACATCGTTTCCCACTGGCTGGCGCACTTCGGCTGTACCGCCGCGGATATCGAGGCGGCGCGCACCGAGGCGCTGCAGTGGTCGCTTTCACGCGGCTCGCGCAGTGGGCGGGTGGCATGGCAATTTGCGCGGGACTGGGCAGGCCGCCGCCAGGGCGACGGGAAGAGCACGGTCACCGGGACACGCAAAGCGCGGCGCGGACGCTCCTGAGGGCCGTTTTGTCCAGCGCCATTCGGCCGGCAGTACTCATGTCTTCCCTTGAGCGTTCCGATGGGTCTCACGTCGAAGTTGCCGTGGCGATCATCACGCGTCTCGACGGCACCGTCCTGCTCGCGCAACGCCCGGAAGGCAAGGTCTATTCGGGTTACTGGGAGTTTCCGGGCGGCAAGGTCGAGGCGGGCGAACCCGTTGCCGACGCGCTCTCCCGCGAGCTTCACGAGGAGCTCGGCATCGACGTACAACGCGCATACCCATGGATCACCCGCGTCTATACCTATCCCCACGCGACGGTGCGGCTGCACTTCTACCGGGTTGTCGAGTGGAACGGCACTCCGCGGTGCAAGGAACACCAGGCGATCACGTGGCAACACACCGCCGCGCTTACCGTGACGCCGCTCCTCCCGGCGAATTCGCCGGTGCTCAGGGCGCTCATGCTGCCGGCGGAGTATGCAATCTCGTGTGTGTCGGATATGGGTGAGGCACGCTTCCTAGAAAGCCTGCAGCGTCGACTCGCTGGGGGATTGAGGCTCGTGCAGGTGCGCGAAAAAGCATTGCAGCGTGCGGCGCTTGCGCGACTCGTCGAGCGAATGGTGGCCGCGGCCCGCCCCTACAACGCCCGTGTCCTCGTCAACGGTGACCCCGACGTCGCCCGGACCGCGGGAGCGGACGGCGTTCACCTCACCGAGGAGCAACTCACTACGCTCGAAAGCCGCCCCTCGTTCGATCTCGTGGGAGCGTCCTGTCATGGCAGCGAGGGATTGCGCCGCGCCGAAGCTCTCGAGATCGACTTTGCAGTTCTCGGACCGGTCAAGGCGACCCCGACACATCCCGGCGGGACGCTGCTCGGCTGGAATGGCTTTGGCGAGATCGCAGCGAATGCGGCGATTCCGATATTCGGAATTGGCGGGCTGACAGGGGCCGACTTCGACGTGGCCTGGTCGCATGGCGCGCACGGGCTCGCGATGATTCGCGGCAGCTGGGATGATTGAGGGCCGCCCGCGGCCGCACCTTTAATCATGCGGAGAGAGCCTGCCCGTGGAGACGCCGGACGGGCATTGTCACGATCCAGCTAAAGAGCGACTGCGCGACTACGCGTCGCTGGGTCGTCTGCGAGCAGTTCGTCAGGCTCGTCGAGTGGAATCGGGAGCCGATATTCTTCATTCGCCCAGGCGCCCAGATCGGCCATCTTGCAGCGCTCCGAGCAGAAGGGACGGAAACGATTCTCGGGCTGCCACGCGACGCTCGCACCGCATTTCGGGCATGCAACGCGCGGCACGGGTCGTCCAGGCTCGCGAGTCATAGCGCGCAAAAAGTGAGCTGAAATCCGACGTCGGACTCGACGGGCCGGGAGCGCGCGTCGACGAACGTCACGAAGCGGACATTCAGCATGTACTTGTTCGCGGAGATCTCGGGAATGAACTCGAGCGCGCGCGGCACGCGGATGCGCACCATCTGCGCGGAGCGGCCACCCAGCATTTGCTGGAACGAGCCTCCCTGCGCGACGACTTCCAGCGGCTTCCCGCTCTCGCGCAGCATACGCAGGACGATTCCGGTCGCGTCGCGAATCGGGAACAGCGGCGAGAGCCATCCCTCCAGATCGCGGTATCGTGCTTCGGTATCGCGATGCAACCAGTGGTGATACGAGGGCAGATCGAATTCGCATGCGCCCCCCGGAATTGACGTGCGCTGCTTGATGGCCATTAGCCAGTCATTCTCGCGCAGGGCCTGGCCGATCTTGCCGGTCATCGCGAGAAGCCCGGCGTGCGCCTGCTCCATGTCGCGCAGAACCCCGGCCAGGACGTCCTGGTCGATGTCCGGATTGCTGCGATACGAGGCCAGCACGTTGCGTTGGCGGTCGAGTTCCTGCAGCAGATCCGACTTCAAATCCGCCCGGCTCGCGACCTCCAGGATCTCGAAAAGCGTCAACAGCGCAGAATGATGCTCGACGGGATCGGAGCGCTCCAGGAAAAAGCGCGCACGGTCGAAGAGGTCCTCGAGACGCAGCATGGTCCGGATGCGCTCGACCAGCGGATATTCGTATGTGATCACCCTTGTCCCGGGCTTTCTCGGGAGAATCGGCGGATTTTCCCCGATTCGGTACACATTGACAACACGGCGACGCTGTTAATCGTATTCGTCATCGGTCATCGCTTCCGCGCAAGTACGCGATAGGACGCGTGCAGTTTCTCGACTTGCGGCCGCAAACTCTCGGACGTGCCGCTGTTGTCGATGACGTCGTCGGCACGACGCAGGCGCTCGGCACGCGACACTTGAGCGGCCATGATGGCCTCGACTGCGTCGCGTGCGAGCTTGTTGCGCGCCATCACGCGCTCGATCTGAAGCGATTCCGGACAGTCCACGACGAGTACGCGGTCGCAGCGCGCGTGGGGATCACCGGTTTCGACGAGCAGGGGAATCATCAGAATGACGTACTCGCTTGTGGCCTGCGCCGCCCGCCGATCCGTCTCGACCCGAATCATCGGGTGCAGGATCGATTCGAGCGCCTTCTTTGCGGCCGCATCGGAGAAGATCCTGTCACGCATGCGCGCACGATCGAGCGCACCGAGCGGCTCTATGTATTCGGGGCCGAACATTGCGCGTATCGGCTCGATGGCCTCGCCGCCCGGCGCGGTCAGCTGGTGCGCAAGCTGATCGGCATCGATGACCGTGACGCCGAGCTCGGTGAACAGGTCGGCGACAGTCGATTTGCCGCTGCCTATGCCGCCCGTAAGTCCGACCTTGAAACGCATCACAGGATGCGCCCGAGATAATAGTTGAGCAGATCATTGCCCCAGAAGAGCGCTATGACCCCGGCCGCCGCCAGATAGGGACCGAAAGGCATCGGCACTTCACGACCGCGGCGTGCGAGGACGATGAGCACAACCCCGACCACGGTACCGACGACGGACGAGAAGAGCACGACGAGGGGCAAAGCCTTCCAGCCGAGCCACGCACCGATCGCCGCGAGGAGCTTGAAATCCCCGAACCCCATTCCTTCCTTGCCGGTCAAGAGCTTGAACCCCCAGTAGACCGTCCACAGCAGGAGGTACCCCGCGGCCGCACCGATCACCGCGGACTGCAAGTCCACGAAGGTTCCTCGCATATTTAACAATAGCCCCGCCCAGAGCAGCGGCAGCGTGATCGAATCGGGAAGGAGCTGGGTGTCGAAGTCGATGAGCGCGAGTGCGATCATGCACCACAGGAAAAGCATCGCGGCGAGCGCGACCCAGCCGGGTCCGAAGTGCCACGCCGCAAAGCCGGCGACAATCCCGGCAGCCAGCTCGACGATCGGGTAGCGCATGCTGATCCGGACCCCGCATGCAGCGCATTTCCCGCGCAGGAACAGATACGACAGGACGGGGAGGTTTTCGACCGCGCGTATCCGATGACCGCATGCCGGACATGCGGACGGGGGCGTCGCGAGATTGAACCGGGGCGCATCCGGCGGAGATTCGCCGTGCAGCTCGGCGCATTGCTCGCGCCAGTCCCGCTCCATGATTTTTGGCAAGCGGTAGATCACCACGTTAAGGAAGCTGCCGATCGCCAGTCCGACGAGCCAGCTGATCGCCGTAAAGAGCAGTGGATCCATGTAAGCGGAGAACATGCTGGCGACGCCGTATGCGGTCAGACGGCTCGCCCCTTCCCAGGATTTCGGGCACGCCGTTGCGTGCAATCGAATGTCTTGATCAGGGAGATTTGGTGTGGCATGCGCGCGAACGTCAAAAAAAGGGTTGCAGGCCGCGCCCGCAACCCCGGTTGAGCGACTCGCGCTAAATGGCCTGGCCGAGCTTGAAGATCGGCAGGTACATGGCAACCACCATGCCACCGATCAGCGTGCCAAGCACGACCATGATCATCGGCTCCATCAGGCTGGACATCGCCTCGACCGCATCGTCGACTTCCGCCTCGAAGAAATCGGCGACCTTTCCGAGCATGTTGTCCAGCGCGCCGGATTCCTCACCGATCTGCGTCATCTGTATCACCATGCTCGGGAAGACGTTGGTGTTCTGCATGGCGACGGTGAGGCTGGTGCCCGTGCTGACTTCCTGCTGAACCCGCTTGGTGGCGATCGCGTAGACGTAGTTGCCCGAGGCGCCACCGACCGAGTCGAGTGCCTCGACGAGCGGCACGCCGGCCGCGAACATCGTGGAGAGCGTGCGCGTCCAGCGCGCAATGACCGACTTGCGGACGATGTCCCCGAATATCGGCAGCTTGAGGAGCAGCCGGTCCATGAAGATCTGCACGGCTTCCGAGCGCTTCCAAAGCGCGAAGAAGCCCCACGTGCCACCGATCACGATCCCGAAAATGAGGTACCAGTACTGGACGAAGAAGTCCGAGATGCCCATGACGAAGAGCGTCGGCGCAGGAAGGTCCGCGCCGAAGTTCGTGAACACCTGCTTGAACGCCGGAATCACGAAGATCATGATGACTGCGGTGATGACGAAAGCGACCACGATGATCGAGACCGGGTAGAACATCGCGGACTTGATCTTGCTCTTGATCGCGAGAATCTTTTCCTTGTAGGTGGCAAGGCGATCGAGCAGCGTCTCGAGAATACCCGCCTGCTCGCCGGCCTGGACCAGGTTGCAAAACAGGGCATCGAAGTAGAGCGGGAACTTGCGAAATGCGGCCGCCAGCGACGATCCGGTCTCGACCTCGGTCTTAATGTCTAGGAGGAGCTTCGCCACCCGGGGGTTCGCGTGTCCCTTGCCGACGATGTCGAACGCCTGCAGCAGCGGCACCCCGGATTTCATCATCGTGGCCAGCTGGCGGGTGAATAGCGCGATGTCTTTTTCCGTGATCTTGCGTCCGCCGGAAAGGCGCTGTTTCTTGACCTTGGTGGGATTGACGCCCTGGCGACGCAACGTGGCGTTCACCACGTTCATTCCGCTGGCGCGCATCTCGCCTTTGACCAGCTTGCCGGAGCGGTCTTTCCCTTCCCAGAAGTAGATCGCCTCCTTGACGGTGCTCTTTCTTGCTCTCGCTGCTGCTGCTGCTGCGGATGCGGATGCGGTTGCCATGTGGACTCCCTTACGAAACTCTCTCGTTTACTCGTTCGTGACGGCCATGACTTCCTCGAGCGAAGTCATACCTAACTTGACCTTGTTGAGACCGGACTGACGCAGGTCGCGAACCCCCTCGAGCTGCGCCTGCTCGGCGATCTCGATCGCGTTGCCACCACGCATGATCACGCGGCTCATTTCTTCCGATATCGGCATCACCTGGTAGATGCCGACCCGGCCTTTGTATCCCGATCCCTTGCAATGCTCGCAGCCGAGCGGTCCGTACGGCCGCCAGTCGCCTTCCAGCTCGTCGTCTTGAAAGCCTGCATTGATCAGACCTTCGTACGGAATCTCGATCGGTTGCTTGCACCCGCACAGGCGGCGAGCAAGGCGTTGCGCGGTGATCACGATCACGCTGGATGCGATGTTGTAGCCGGGCACGCCCATATTGATGAGCCGGGTGAGCGTGCTCGGGGCATCGTTCGTATGCAGGGTGGAGAGCACCAGGTGGCCGGTTTGCGCCGCTTTCACCGCAATTTCGGCGGTCTCGAGGTCGCGAATCTCGCCGACCATGATCACATCCGGGTCCTGGCGCAGAAAGGAACGCAGCGCGGCGGCGAACGTCAGGCCGACCTTGTCGTTGATGTTCACCTGGTTGATGCCCGCGAGGTTGATCTCGGCTGGATCCTCCGCGGTCGAGATGTTCACGCCCGGCTTGTTGAGCATGTTAAGGAAGGTATACAGCGACACCGTCTTGCCGCTTCCGGTCGGTCCGGTCACGAGGATCATCCCGTACGGCCGGTTGATGGCCTCGACGAGCGTGTCCTTCTGATCGGGCTCGTACCCCAGCGCTTCGATGCCGAGCATCGCGCTCGAGGGGTCGAGGATCCGCAGCACAAGCTTTTCGCCGTGCAGAGTGGGCAGGGTGCTCACCCGGAAATCGATCGCCCGGCTCTTCGACAGAACGAGCTTCATCCGGCCGTCCTGGGGGACGCGCTTCTCCGAGATGTCGAGCTTGGAGATCACCTTGATCCGGGAGGCGATCTTCTCCTTGAGCATGAGGGGCGGCTGGCTGATCTCGTGGAGCTCGCCGTCGACCCGGAAGCGGATGCGGTAGTACCTCTCGTAAGGCTCGAAATGGATGTCCGATGCCCCGTCATTGATGGCGTCGAGCATCACCTTCTGGATGAACTTGACGACTGGCGCATCGTCGACGTCGACTGCCTGGGAGTCGGGCTGCGCGTCCTGGTCCTGGTCCGCAAACTCCAACGACAGATCGTCATCGATCAGCTGCTTCAGAGTAGTGTCGGACCGTTCGAGCGTCCGGCCGAGCAAAGCTTCCAGCTTGTCGACCTCGACGAGAACCGCCTCGATCGACATGGACGTCTGGAACTTGACCTCGTCTAGCGCCTGGATATTGGAGGGATCGGAGATCGCAATCGTGAGGCGATTGCCGCGCTTGCGCAGCGGCAGGATCTTGCGGGTCTGCATGAGCTTGCGATCAACGAGATCGATCGGAAACTGGGTCGGATCCGCAGCGTCGAGGTCCAGCAGCGGCAAGCCGAACGTGTAGGCGCAGAACTCCGCGATGTCTGTCGACGACATGCGGCGGCTTCGCACGACCTCGTCGATAAACCCGAACCCGGACTCGCGCGCCTGCTTCTGGAGTTCCTCGGCAGCCGGCTCCGTCAGGCGTCCGTGCTGGACGAGCGCCCGGGCAAGGCCACTCAAGGTGCCAAAACTGGGGTTTACCGCCATCTAGTTGGTCGGGATTCGAGTAGTTGTAGGAGCAACGATCGGCAACAACGCATCGCCCCGCCGGTCCTGGCAGGGACACGAAATCATGCACTGCGTCCCGGGCACTGTAAAGCCTAAAGTTTCACACCTAAGCTCATGACGAGCCGGGATTTTTCGGTTCCGTGGCAGATGCGAAGGAGACCGGAACGATGTCACGCGGCTGCCGTCGTGGCGGCCCCGCCGGGCCGGAATAGCCGGACGGTCTTGACCACCCGATCCTGGGTCTGGACCACTTCCATCGGGACCTCGTGGATCTTCAGGCTGACGCCAGCCTCCGGGATGTCCTGGAAATGCTCCAGGATGAGTCCATTGAGGGTCTTGGGCCCGTCCAGCGGGAAGGTGAGCCCGAGCTTCCTGTTGAGGTCGCGCAGTGAACTGCTTCCCTCCACCAGGGCGGAGCCGTCGGCGGTCCACTCGAATCCGGATGCACGCAGCGGCGCAGTCGTGGTGAACTCGCCGATGATCTCCTCGATGATGTCTTCGAGGGTCAGCAGACCCAGGAGGTCCCCGTACTCGTCCACGACCAGCGCAAGACGCTGCCGGTTCTCCTGGAAGTACTGCATCTGCGCGAGTGCCGGGGTATCCGCGGGGACGAAATAAGGCTTCGTGATGACTTCCTCGAGCGCCTGCTTGTCCAGCACCCCCCCGGAGAGCGCAGTCATCGCGCGCCGCAGGTGCACGATCCCGACGATATTGTCGAGCTCGCCCCGGAATGCCACCAGGCGTGTGTGATAGCTCGTCGTGAGCTGACCGAGCAGCGTTTCGGCCGGCGCGTCAAGGTCGATCGCCTCGATCTGGGCGCGCGGCGTCATCGCATCCTCGATCGTTAGGCGCTCCAGGTCGAAAAGATTGACCAGGATCGACTGGTGCTTCTTGGGGAGGAAGTGGCTGTGCTCGAGCACGAGCGTACGCAACTCCTCCTGGGACAGCCGGTGCGCGTCACCTCCCGGCGGCTTGAAGCGGAGCAGCCACAGTATCGCCAGCGAAAAGAGGTTGACGAACCAGACGATGGGATAGAGGAGCTTGAGCAGCGGCCCGAGCACGTATGCCAGCGGAAGCGCGATGCGCTCCGGATAGGCCGCGCCGATGACCTTGGGCGTGATCTCGGCGAACACCAGCACGACGAACGTCACCGTCGCGGTGCTCACCATCAGGGAGAACTCGCTTTGCCCGAACAGCCGGATGGTGATCACGCTGGCCAGCGTGGCTGCGCCGATGTTGACGAGGTTGTTGCCGAGCAGGATGACGCCTAGCAGGCGGTCGGTTCGCTCGAGAAGGTGGGAGACACGCCGCGCCGCGCGATTTCCGAGCTTCGTCATCGCGCGCAACCGGTAGCGGTTGAGCGCCATCATGCTCGTCTCGGCGATCGAGAAAAGCCCCGAAAAGATCAGCAGGACCAAGAGCGCGACGTAGTGCGTCGCTAAAGGAATTTCTTCCAAGCAGAGCGCGCGCGAATCGGACCAGGGCAGTATGCCCGAATTCGGCTGATCGCGCGGCAGGATCGCAGGTCGCGTCGCTACGCGAGACTGCGCCCGAGTATCACCTCGACGACAAAGCGGCTGCCCACGTACGCGAGCATCAGAACGATGAACCCTGCCATGGTCAAGCGCAGCGCGCGGCGTCCGCGCCAGCCGTAGAAATGACGCCCGGCGAGCAGCAATCCGAAAATCGCCCACGACAGCACGGCAAACAGGGTCTTGTGATTGAACCGGAACGCCTTGCCGAAAAGTGTCTCGGAGAAGGCTACGCCGGTCACGAGCGTGAGCGTAAGCATGACGAAGCCTGCCGCGAGAATCCGGAACAGGAGGACTTCCAGGGTCAAGAGCGGGGGCATGCTTGCAAGCGGTCCCGACAGCTCGTCGCCCAGGCCGCCTCCATGCAGTCGCTTCTCTATCAGGCTCATGAGCAAGGCGTGCAGTGCCGCGATCGTGAGCAGGCTGTAGGCGATGATCGCCAGGGCAAGGTGCATCCGGAACTCGACCGTGTGCGCGTAAGCGGGACTCTCCAGGCCGGGAAACAGTGCGGGCAGCGGCACGCAGAGGGCGGCGACTCCGAGGACGAGCGGTTGCATCCCTTCCAGCCGGTAAAAGAGATTCTCGAACCAGTAGACCAGAACGGCGAGCCAGAGTGTCGCCGACAGCGCCTGGCCGAATCCGAAGCGCAGCACCGGCGTTGCGAAGAGGGTCTCGTAGAGCAGGAAAGAATGGATCGCGAGCGCTACCAGTATCGCCCAGCGCTCCCATGCGGCCATGGGATGCTCGGTCCCCTTCCTTGCTCGCCAGCGCGTGCGCCAGAAATGGAGCGCCAGCACCGCATAGAGAAGCAAGGTCAGGCCGTAGAGTAGAATGGCGGGCATCGGTGCGGACATTATCGCATCCACGGATCACCGCCGTTGCCCGTTTCGCGATTGCGCCATCTCGTTCGTGCCATCTCGTCCCGGCTGACCTTCATCCACGGATGTGTCCCTGCCGTGCCGTTCGATTTCCCTGCCGTCATGGACTCACCTCGCAATGCTTGAAAATCTGACTCAGCGATTCGCGCGCGTCGTGAAGACGGTGCGCGGCGAGGCGCGTCTCACCGATGCCAATATCCAGGAAACGCTGCGCGAGGTGCGCATGGCGTTGCTCGAAGCGGACGTCGCGCTGCCGGTGGTGCGCGACTTCATCGCGCGGGTAAAGGAAAAAGCGCTTGGCGAGGACGTCATCGGAAGCCTGACCCCGGGCCAGGCGTTCGTGGGCGTGGTGCATCGGGAGCTCACCGAGCTCATGGGCGGCGGTCACTCCGGGCTTGAACTTGCAGTGACTCCTCCGGCCGTGATCCTCATGGCGGGCCTGCAGGGCTCGGGCAAGACCACCACGATCGCCAAACTCGCCAAGTTTGTCCAGGAAGAGCTGCGCAAGAAGCCGCTCCTCGTCTCGTGCGACGTCTATCGCCCTGCGGCGATCGAGCAGCTGAAAACCCTCGCTGCGCAGATCGGCGTCGATTTCTTTCCATCGACGCCGCAGGACAAGCCCGTCGATATTGCAACTGCGGCGCTGGACTGGGCGAGGAAGCACTATCACGACGTGCTGCTGGTCGACACCGCCGGCCGACTTCACATCGACGATCAGATGATGAAGGAGATCGCGGCGCTGCATACCGTCTTGAAGCCGGCGGAAACGCTGTTCGTCGTCGACTCCATGCAGGGCCAGGATGCGGTGAACGTGGCAAAGAGCTTCAGCGACGCGCTACCGCTGACCGGCGTCGTGCTCACGAAGCTCGATGGCGACGCCCGTGGGGGCGCCGCGCTGTCCGTTCGCCATGTGACGGGCAAGCCGATCAAGTTTGCTGGCGTGGGTGAAAAGCCGACCGGTCTGGAGGCGTTCCATCCGGAGCGGATGGCTTCGCGGATCCTCGGGATGGGGGACATCGTGTCCCTCGTCGAGGAGGCGCGCAAGGGCGTGGACGAGCACGAAGCACAGCGGCTCGCCGAGAAGCTCAAGCGTGGCAAGGGATTCGACCTCGAGGACTTCAAGGGCCAGATCCGGCAGATGAAGAACATGGGCGGCCTCGCCTCGCTCGTGGACAAGCTTCCCGTCCAGCTGCAGCAGGCTGCCGCCCAGACACCGCAATCGATGGACGACAAGGCGCTGCGCAGGATAGAAGGGATCATCAACTCGATGACGCCCGCGGAGCGTGCAAAACCGGAGGTCATCAAGGCCTCACGCAAGCGGCGCATCGCCGCCGGCGCCGGCGTGCCCGTTCAGGAGGTAAACCGCCTGCTCAACCAGTTCGCGCAGATGCAGAAGATGATGAAGCAGATGCAAAAAGGCGGTCTCGCGCGGATGATGAAGAGCATGAAGGGGATGCTTCCCGGGATGCGGTAGGCGGCCGGCGGAAACGGGACGCGCACCGCGCGAGCTGACTCGGGGGATCTGCAAGGGGGCGTCGCCCCGTTGTTCCAATGTGCGCGGGCTCGCGCGGATGATGAAGAGCATGAAGGGGATGCTTCCTGGGATGCAGTAGGCGGTCGGCGGACGCGGGGCAAGAACGCCTTGCCAATCAGTACTTAAGTCACGTAAAATCTCCCCCTTTTCGATTCCCGAAAGCCCTTCCCATGGTCGTCATTCGTCTCGCTCGCGGCGGCGCAAAAAAGCGTCCGTTTTTCAATCTGGTCGTCACCGATTCGCGCAATCCGCGCGACGGGCGCTTCATCGAGCGCGTGGGTTTCTACGATCCCAAGGCCCCCGAGGGTCGCGAATCGCTGCGCGTCGTCGGCGACCGGCTCTCGTACTGGAAGGGGAAAGGGGCGAAGCTTTCGCCTACTGTCGCGCGGCTGGTCAAGCTGCACGCGAAGCAGGCCGTCGCGGCCTAGGGCCTCGGACCGGAAGGCGCGTGGCTGCGCGCCTGATCACGCTGGGCCGCGTGATCGGCCCGTGGGGCGTGAAAGGCTGGATCAAGGTGACTCCTTACGCCGATACGCCCGCCGATCTGTGCGGGCTCGCGCATTGGTGGGTGCAGAGCGGCGGCGCATGGCAGGAACATCAGGTCACTGCGGCGCGGCCCCACGGCGCGAGCGTCGTCGCACAGCTCGCCGGATGTGACGACCGCGACGCGGCGGCCGAGCTGAAAGGGTGTGAGATAGCAGTTCCGCGGGAAGCCCTGCCGGCTGCGGGCGACGGCAAGGTCTACTGGGCCGATCTCGTTGGTCTCAAGGTTGTGAATCTGCAGGGCGAGTTGCTTGGCGAGGTGACCGGGCTCATGGCGACAGGCGCAAATGACGTGCTGCGCGTGGCCAGCCCGGAGACGGTTCGGTTGGTGCCATTTGTGGCACACGTCATTCAGGAAGTGGATCTTGCTCGCGGCGAGATCAAGGTTGATTGGGGGCTCGACTGGTGAACGAGCGAGCAGCGTCGATCCAGTTCGACTGTGTAACGCTGTTTCCGGAGATGTTCGCGGCGGTCGCGACGTATGGAGTGACTGGACGAGCGAGAGAGAAGGGCCGCTGGCGGCTCGAGTTATGGAACCCGCGCGACTTCACAACGGATACCCATCGGACGGTGGACGACCGGCCCTACGGCGGCGGACCCGGAATGGTGATGATGGCGGAACCGCTCGAGAAGACGATCCGGGCGATTCATGCAGAGGCGTCGGAGGGTCGCGCCCGGGTGGTCTATCTCTCGCCGCAAGGGGCGACGCTCGATCACGCGAAAGTCACCGAGCTTGCGCAGTTGCCGAGGCTCGCGCTGCTTTGCGGTCGGTACGAGTCGATCGACGAGCGTCTCATCGAACGCCACGTCGACGAGGAGTTGTCCATCGGCGACTACGTGCTCTCGGGTGGCGAGCTCGCGGCGATGGTGTTGATCGATGCGATCGTCCGGCAGCTGCCGGGCGTTCTGAACGACGACGAGTCGGCGGTAAATGAATCGTTCGTGGACGGGCTGCTCGATTGCCCGCACTACACGCGTCCCGAATCGTATGCTGGCGCGCGAGTGCCCGAGGTGCTGCTTTCGGGCCATCACGCGGCAATTGCACGGTGGCGGCTCAAGCAGGCACTGGGGCGGACCTGGATGAGAAGGCCGGATTTGTTGGAAGGGCGCACGTTCAGCGCCGAGGAAAAGGTGCTCCTCGCGGAGTTCCGCGCGGAGTTGGAAGGAATGCGTAAAGGAGCAGGACAATGAACCTGATTCAGAAGCTCGAGCAGGAAGAGATGACCCGCCTCGGGAATGCCTTGCCCGAGTTTGCCCCGGGCGACACCGTGATCGTCCACGTGAACGTCAAGGAGGGCGAGCGCAAGCGTCTGCAAGCCTACGAGGGTGTGGTGATCGGCAAGCGTAACCGCGGGCTGAATTCGTCGTTCACGGTTCGCAAGATTTCCTCGGGCGAGGGAGTCGAGCGGACATTCCAGACCTTCTCGCCCCTGGTCGCCTCCGTCGAGGTGAAGCGCAAGGGCGATGTGCGCCGCGCCAAGCTCTACTATCTGCGCGGCCTCTCCGGCAAGCGCGCACGCATCCGCGAGAAGCTCGCTGCGCGCAGGACGATCGAAGAGTCGGCAGAGTAATAAAGGGATTGAGCAGAACGAGACGAGGAGCGTCCCGCACGGGCGCTAGGAAGGCTACGAACAGGAGGGAACCCACGGTTTCCTCGAAGGCAAAGGCAGAAGGATACGAACAGGAAGGAACCCACGGTTCCCTCGAAGGCAAAGGCAGAAGGATACGAACAGGAGGGAACCCGCGGTTCCCTCCCGTTACCCTCCTTCCCGCAGAAGAAGGGCCCGCATGCGCGGGCCTTTCGCTTTTTTGCAATGCGGGGTTCAGCGGCTGAGTTCTTCGATCAGGCGGTCCATGAATGACTCACAGAGGGCGAGCTGATCCAGGGTGATGAACTCGTTCGGCTTGTGCGCCTGCTCGATGGAGCCGGGTCCGCAGATGATCGACGGGATGCCGGCCTGCTGGAAGAGACCGGCCTCGGTCGCATAGGCGACGTGACCGACTGTGTCATTGCGCGCCAGCGAACGGGCGAGCCCGGCGAGCTCGTGATCCGCATCCACGTCGAGTCCCGGCACGTCCACGCTGCGCCTGATCTCGATGGCTGCGTCGGGCGCAACGCACTTCATCTCCGGTTCTAGAACCGAACGCGCGTACATCTCGATCTCGTCGATCAGGGCGCTCGGGTCGCCGCCCGGCAGGTAGCGGAACTCGAACTGGAACTCGCAATCGCGCGGCACGATGTTGTGAGCGGTTCCGCCGCGTATCGTTCCGGTCTGCAGGGTCGTGAACGGGACGTCGAATCCCGGGTTTCGTGGCGCGTCGCTGCGAATGCGGTCGGCCATGCCACGGACGTAGACGACGAGCTTTGCCGCGTACTCGATGGCATTCACGCCTTGCGGCGTCAACGCGGAGTGCGCCTCGCGCCCACGAACTCGGCAGCGATAGACGTGCATGCCTTTTTGCGCGACGACAACCCGCATCGAGGTGGGTTCGCCGACGACGCATCCGGCCGGTGTGATTCCGTTGGCCGCGAGATCTGCAAGCAGTCCGCGCACGCCGATGCATCCGACTTCCTCGTCGTACGACAGCGCAAGATGCACGGGTGCACGCGTCTCTGCAGCGAGAAACCGCGGCGCCATCGCGAGGGCGACCGCGAGATAGCCCTTCATGTCAGCCGTGCCGCGCCCGAAGACGCGATCGTCATTGAGGGTGGCCTTGAAAGGATCGGTCTCCCACGCCTGACCGTCCACCGGGACCACGTCGGTGTGGCCCGAGAGCACGATTCCCGCGCGCGGCCCTGCTCCGACGGTTGCAAACAGGTTCGCCTTCTTGCCGGTCGCGTCGTAAGTCAGGCGCGATGCAATACCTTGCCCCTTCAACCAGTCACGCACCCACTCGATGAGCCCGAGATTCGACTCGCGGCTGGTGGTGTCGAATCCGACCAGCCGTTCGAGCATCTCCCATGTTGCAGTCTGGATCGGTAGGGAAACTCGCGCATCCATTGATGGGCTCACGGGCGCCGGGCAATTGAAAGACGTCGGCCTGCGGTGCAGGGTACCGCAGACCGGGCGCGCCGACCAGGGAAAGGCCCGCACGCCTTGCCGCGTGCGGGCCCCGCGACGGCGGGGATTACGCGGCGGAGAGGGCCGCGCGCTTGCCCTTCGGCGCGTCGAAGAACTGCTCGTCCTCGGTCGAGCCGTGCAGCGCGGTCGTGGAGGACTTTCCGCCCTGGACCACCTGCGTGACATCGTCGAAGTATCCCGTGCCGACTTCGCGCTGGTGCTTTACCGCGGTGAAGCCCTTCTCGGCCGCTGCGAACTCCTTCTGCTGGAGCTCGACGAACGCAGTCATGTTCTCGCGCGCGTAACCGTAGGCCAGCTCGAACATCCCGTAGTTGAGCTGATGGAAGCCCGCGAGCGTGATGAACTGGAACTTGTAGCCCATGGCGCCGAGCTCACGCTGGAACCTGGCGATGGTCGCATCGTCGAGATTGCGCTTCCAGTTGAAGGACGGGGAGCAGTTGTACGCGAGCATCTTGCCGGGATACTTTTTCTGGATCGCCTCGGCGTAGCGCTTGGCGAAATCGAGATCGGGAGTGCCCGTTTCGCACCACACCATGTCCGCGTATTCGGCGTAGGCGAGGCCGCGGGATACGGCCTGGTCGAAGCCGTTGCGCACGCGGTAGAAGCCTTCGGCGGTGCGCTCCCCGGTGAGAAAGGGCTTGTCGTTCTCGTCGATGTCGGAGGTGACCAGGTTGGCCGCCTCGGCGTCGGTCCGCGCGAACAGCAAGGTCGGCACACCCATGACGTCTGCGGCAAGGCGCGCAGCGACGAGCTTCTGCACGGCTTCCTGCGTCGGGACCAGCACCTTGCCGCCCATGTGGCCGCACTTCTTCACCGAGGCGAGCTGGTCCTCGAAGTGCACGCCAGCGGCGCCGGCTTCGATCATCGCCTTCATGAGCTCGAATGCGTTCAGCACACCACCAAATCCGGCTTCGGCATCGGCGACGATCGGCGCGAACCAGTCGATCTCGTGCTTGCCCTCGGCGTGATCGATCTGGTCACAGCGCGCGAGCGCGTTGTTGATCCGCTTGACGACGGTCGGCACGCTGGAGACGGCGTAGAGCGACTGATCGGGATACATCGACAGGCTGTCGTTCGCATCGGCGGCGACCTGCCAGCCCGAGAGATAAATCGCGGGGACGCCGGCGCGCACCTGCTGCATCGCCTGGTTGCCTGTCGTGGCGCCGAGCGAATTGACGAAGGGCATGTCGTTCGCCATCTTCCACAGCTTTTCGGCGCCGTGGCGGGCAATCGTGTGCTCGACCTGCAGCGACCCGCGAAGACGATGGACATCCTGTGCCGAATAGCCACGCTTGACGCCATGCCAGCGCGGGTTTTCGGCCCAGTCCTGCTCGATCTTCCTGATCTCCAACTCTCGGTGACTCATCTCTCGATACCCCTTGATTTTCAGAGTGCGATTTCCAGATTGTTTGCCTTGCGTTCCGGCGCGAGACGCATCCCACATGGCGCCAGAGATCGGAATCCGGCGGTCCAGCACATTTGCGTGACTCCGATAGAGGTCACGCCTATTCGTCGTTGCGGCTCTGGTAAGAACTACAACAGCCTTTGAGATACCCATTCGAGTATGACAGTTATTGTGCACTCGCACAATTTTTTCTGACTGGTATACCACACAATTATGTTAGCTAATACAGTAAGTTATGAATATTATTTTCATAATCCGGGACGGAGTGCCGCGTGTAGAAACGGTTCGCTGTTGCGTCGCAAGAGCGAGCATTTCGACGGGTCTCTAGTGGGCAGATGGCGGGAAGTCGCCCGCACGCACGAGTTGACTCCCGGGGTCACAACGCGTGCGCGGACGTGTACTCGTCTGCATGTGTCCTGACGTCGAGAACCTTCCGCATGGTCCAGTTTCCCACTTCGTGTTGGGGCGGGATGACGGCCAGGTCGCGAATCGCGAGACACATCGCTTCCTGTGCGACCGATGCGCGTTCCGCTGCTGCGAATATTGCGACGATCGATCGAAACGCCACAGCGCCGGAGAGGGAATCCCAAGCAAGCGTCGTAACGCCAGATGGCGCGAATCGAATAGGGGCGCAGAAAGGTTCGATTCAGCGCGTATGGGGCGATCATGACCGTCGCAAAAGCCGTAGAATCCACGGCTCGACACTGAGTCACCCCGACCGAAGATGGTTCTCACACCGATAAGCGAACTGATCGCCGACCTCAAGGCCGGTCGGATGATCGTGCTCGTCGACGACGAGCATCGCGAGAATGAGGGCGATCTCATCGTTGCGGCGGACCGCGTCACCCCGGAGGCGATCAATTTCATGGCCAAGCACGGCCGGGGTCTGATCTGCATGCCGATCACAGAGGACCGCGCGCGCCAGCTCAAGCTGCCGCTGATGGTGCAGGAGAACCGCGCGCCGCACGGCACCGCATTTACGGTATCGATCGAGGCGGCGAGCGGCGTCACCACCGGGATCTCGGCATACGACCGGGCGCACACGATACGCGTCGCGGCCGCGCCTGGCGCACGGCCGGAGGAAATCGTGACACCCGGCCACGTGTTTCCGCTCGTTGCCAAGCCGGGCGGGGTCCTGGTGCGGGCAGGGCACACCGAGGCGTGTTGCGATCTCGTGCAGATGGCGGGATTCAGCCCGTCCGCCGTGCTGTGCGAGATCATGAAGGACGACGGCACGATGGCGCGACTCCCGGATCTCGCCATCTTCGCCGAGGAGCACGGGCTGAAGATCGGATCGATTGCGGATTTGATCCACTTCCGCAGCCAGACCGAGACACTCGTGAGGCGGGTGACCGAGCGCGACATAATGACCACCTCGGGGCAGTTCCGGCTGATCATCTACATCGAGCGCATCAGCGGCGCAACCCACCTGGCACTGGTGCGCGGCGACGTCGATCCGGGCAACGAGACGCTCGTTCGCGTGCACGAGCCGACATCGTTCGTCGATCTGATCGACTCCGATCCCGGCTTGCATTCCTGGAGCGTGCACGAGGCGCTTGAGACGATTTCGACGGCGGGCAAGGGCGTCGTGGTCCTGTTGAACTGCGCGGAAAGCCCCGGGCAGCTGATCGAGCGCGTCGCCGCCCGCGCGTCGGGCTCGACCGGGAAATCCGAGCTTCTCACCTACGGGATCGGCGCGCAGATCCTGCGCGATCTGAATGTCGGACGCATGCGCCTGATGTCGAACCCGCGCAAGATGCCGAGCGTGGCGGGCTGGGAGCTCGAGATCACGGGCTACGTCCAGAAGGCGCCCGCGAGAAAAGGCGCGTCGTGAGAGAGCTCGAGACTGAAATGCACGGCGAGGGGTTGCGCGTCGGCATCGTGCGCGCCCGCTTCAACGAAGAGATCGGCAGGGCGTCGCTCGAGGCATGCGTTGTCAGGCTTGCGGAGCTCGGCGTGCGCCCTGACGACGTGACGGTGGCGAGTGTGGCGGGTGCGCTCGAGGCGCCGCTCGCACTCCAGCGGCTCGCCGGGACCGGCAAGTACGATGCGCTGATTGCGCTTGGCGCCGTGATCCGCGGCGAGACCTACCATTTCGAGATCGTCTCGAACGAGTCGTCCGCCGGGATCGCCCAGGTGGCACTCGATGCGGGCGTGCCGATCGCGAATGGCATACTCACCACTAATTCCGAGGAGCAGGCACAGGTGCGCGCAGCGGGCAAGGGGCGCGACTGCGCCGAAGTGGCGGTGGAAATGGCGACACTCCTGCGCCTCATCGACAGGATGCACCGATGAAGCCCGCGCGCCGCCGCTCGCGCGAGTTCGCACTCCAGAGCCTTTACCAGTGGCGGGTCGGCAAGAACCAGGCAGAGGATATTGCGCGGCAGGCTGCCGAAGCGGAGGGATTCGCCAAGGCGGACACGGAGTACTTCGCGCGCCTGTTCCACGGCACTATCGCCGCCGCGGCGTCGCTCGAAGCCGAGCTTTCCCCCTTGCTGGACCGCCGGGCGCAGGAGCTTGCGCCGATCGAACTCGCCATCCTGCTGCTCGGCGCGTTTGAGCTGAAGAATGTGCCCGAAGTACCCTACCGAGTGGTGATCAATGAGGCAGTGGAACTCGCGAAGACGTACGGCGGAACCGATGGTCACAAGTACGTGAACGCGGTGCTGGACAAGCTGGCACAGCGACTGCGCATTGCCGAGCGCACTGCCGAACGTGCCTGAAAGTGCCTGCAGGCGCCCGATGAAATATTGCATGGCAGCCACCGTGGCGAATTCGGCAGGGCACTAGCGGCTGGCATGCTGGGCGACGCATTCCGGCGACTTTCCCGGCGTGCTGCGCGGGCCGAGCTGCCACCCGACGAGGTGTTTGCGCAAGCCGCCCGGTTGCTCGAGGCAGGCGATTTTGGTGGGGCGGCCCGGCACGCCACGCGCCTGATCGAGCGCGAGCCGGAAAACCCCTATGCCCGCATTGTGCTGGCGCGCGCGCATGCGCGGTCGGGTGATGTGGACGAGGCGCGCGCCGTGCTCAATCGGGCGATCGATGCGCGTTCATCGCCGGTTCTGGTGTGGGCGGAGCGTGCTGAGCTCGAACGTAACGCCGGTCGGGTCGCCGAAGGCTGGGCCGAGTATGAATCACGCCTCGCCGGGCCCGGATTCACGCGGGGTGTAGGGGGACTGCCACGCTGGGGCGGAGCGGATCCAAGCGGCATGCGGCTGCGCGTGATCGCAGTGCAGGGCCTCGGCGACTCGATCATGTTCGCGCGCTTCATCACGTTGCTCACCGAGCGCCGCGCGCGGGTGCAGTTCCCGTGCCGCCGCAACATGGTGCGACTCTTTCAGGCGAGCTTCGATCCCGCGGAGGTCGAGGTGACGGCCGATCCCGAGGCGGACACCACTGGTATCGATGCGCATGTCCACCTGATGAGTCTGCCGCATCTCCTGCAGCTGCCGCGGGAGGCACTGCTTGCGAAAGAACCACACCTGCGAATACCGGTCGACCTGGAAATGGCGTGGCAGGCGCGGGTGGCCGCCGCGCTGGGCCGTTCCCCCGCGGCGTTGAAAGTGGGTTTCATGTGGGCGGACAATCCGGACCGATCGCGCGACGAAGATCGTTCGCTGCCGATCGAATTGGCGCGCCGCCTCGGCGAGGCAGGGGACGGAATCGCATGGTTCAGTCTGCAGGTCGATACCGAGCGCAGTCGCAATACGGGCGGTCCCTTCCCGATGATCGACCTGACGTCGGAGATGAGCGATTATGCCGATTCGATGGGGTTGATTGCCGCAATGTATCTCGTGATATCGGTGGACACCTCGACCGCCCACGCGACTGCGGCAATGGGCCAGGCACTCTGGCTGGTCGCCCCGCACAATGTCTGCTGGCGCTGGGTGATCGCGGGAACGGAAAACCCGTGGTGTTCCGGTGTCCGGATACCCCGGGCGGTGCGGCCACGGGAGTGTGCGCCGGTCGTGGAACGCGTGGCAACCGAGCTGGCCGGGCTTGCGGCGCGGAAGGTGGTCTGAATGCCCTCGGAATTCGAGGTGATTGCGCGATTCTTCACGCGGCCGGCGCGTACTGCGATTCTGGGCGTCGGCGACGACAGCGCCTTGGTGCGGATTCCTGCGGACCTTGCTCTTGCAGTGACGACCGACATGCTGGTCGAGGGCACGCACTTCCTGCCGGACTGCGACCCGGCGAAGCTCGGCCACAAGGCCCTGGCGGTAAATGTGTCCGACCTGGCCGCAATGGGCGCAGATCCACGCTGGGCCACGCTCTCGCTCGCACTGCCGGAGGCAGACGAATCGTGGCTCGAAGGTTTCGCGCGCGGGCTGTTCGACCTCGCGAGTCGCTATGGCGTGGAACTCATCGGTGGCGACACCACGCGGGGCCCGCGCGCGATATCGATCACGGCACTCGGCACGCTGCCGCCCGGAATGGCGCTGCGTCGCGACGGTGCGCGCAGTGGCGAGGATATCTGGTTGTCCGGCGCCACCGGCGACGCGGCGCTCGGACTGGCGCATCTGCGCGGCACGGTGAGACTTTCCGAGACCGCGAGCCGCCACTGCCTCGCACGGCTCGATACGCCGCTGCCCCTCGTGGCGCTGGGTCGCAGATTACGCGGGCTCGCGTCGAGCGCGATCGATGTTTCCGACGGCTTGCTCGCCGATCTTGGCCATGTCCTGGAGCGCTCCGGTGTAGGGGCGGTGGTGTGGTTCGACAAGCTGCCACGTTCCAGGGCGCTGGCCGAGTGCGCCGACGCAACGCTTGCGCGCGAATGCCTGCTCGGTGGCGGAGACGACTACGAGCTCCTGGTCACAGTGCCGCAAGAGCGCCGTGCCGCGATACTGGCGCTCGCGACAGATATCGGAGTGCCCTTGACGCGAATCGGATGCATTGTTGCGGGGGATCCCATTGCAAGACTGGTGGACGACGCAGGCCGACCCGTTGCGACCGGGGTGGGCGGCTTCGATCACTTCCGCTCGTGAGCAAGCTCGCATGACCGATCGCGGACAGTCGGCCGGACTTCGACCCGCTTTCGCGTTCCTGATGTCTCACCCGGCGCACTTCATCGCGCTTGGCTTCGGGACCGGTCTTGCACCGGTCGCACCCGGAA
>JBAVOG010000313.1:0-6733 GCA_049691875.1 Burkholderiales bacterium
GATCTGCACTTCGCCGGCCTGGCCCTCCACCTTCGGCAGCCGGCCGATCGCCTGTTTCAGCGCGTCCTTCAGTCCGGGCACGTTCACGCCGGCCCGCTGCAGGAGCGACCCGGTTCCGCCTTCGTCCTGCGCCAACAGCGCGGAGAGCACGTGGATCGGCTCGATATACGGGTTTTCGGCGCCCACCGCCAGGCTCTGGGCGTCGGCCAGCGCCTGCTGGAACTTTGTCGTCAGCTTGTCCAATCGCATGGAAGTTTCCCCGATTCAGCTGGTAAGCAGGTGCGGCCGAATGCCGAATTTTTCAAGTCCGACGGGACCTTGCGGTTCTTTCCTCGGGTACCCGTGGGATAAACTCAGTCAAATCCGCAAATTACCCCATGGCAATGAAATTCGAGCTCGACTGGCGCATCGGGAAGTACCCGATTTTGAAAGAGATCGGGAAAGGTGCGACCAGCAAGGTTTTCCTGGGCCGCGACACGTTCGCGGACCGGGACGTTGCCATCAAGGTGTTCTTTTTCGAGGACGGCGCGACGGAAATGCAGCGCAAGCTGTTGCGCAAAGGCTTCCTCGCCGAGGCGGCGCTCGCCGGCCGGCTCCTGCACCCGCACATCGTCGAGATCTACGACGCCGTTAGCGAGCCCGAGTACAGCTACATCGTCATGGAGCATGTGCCGGGGACCACGCTGGAAAGCTACTGCGAAGTCGACAGCCTGCTTCCGCTCGGCAAGGTGGTCGAGATCATCTTCAAGTGCATCCGGGCGCTCGACTTCGCCTTTCAGAATGGTGTCATCCATCGCGACATCAAGCCCGGCAATCTCCTCTACAGCCCCGACGGCGAAATCAAGGTCAGCGACTTCGGTGCGTCGTTCCAGGAGCAGCTCGCCCAGGACACGACTCAGCTCACCGGCATCGGGTCGCCCGCGTACATGTCGCCGGAGCAAGTGCGACTCGAGAACCTCACCCATCAGACCGACATCTACTCGCTGGGCGTGGTGATGTACAAGCTGCTCACCGGCCGCCTGCCGTTCAACGCGTCGAATCAGCTCTCCCTCACCTACGAGATCCTGAACGTCGAGGCGCCTCCGCCATCGACCTTCCGCCCGGAGCTGCCGCCGCTCCTGGACGAAATCTGCCTCCAGGCGATCCAGAAGAACCCGGCCGACCGCTACCGGACATGGATCGATTTCGGCAAGGATCTTTCGAAGGCGTTCGGAACGCTGCGACTGGCCGGTGACGCGCTCTCCGACTCGGAGAAATTCAGCGAGCTCCGCGGACTGTCGTTCTTCGAGGACTTCGACGATGTCGTGCTGTGGGAGGCGCTGCGCATCTCGAGCTGGCGCATGATCCCCAAGGGAACGGTCATCATCAACGAAGGTGAGCAAGGCGACAGCTTCTACCTGCTCGTGCAGGGTGTCGTGGACGTGAGCGTCGCCGGAAAGAACATCAACACGATCGAGCGCGGCGGGGTGTTCGGCGAGATCCTGTATTTCAGTCAGCGCCTCGGTCAACGGACAACGACCATCACTGCAACGGGTGAGATCTCGGTCATCGAGATCAAGTCGAAGGCGTTGCAGGTCGCCAGCCCCACCTGCCAGGTCAGCTTCCAGAAGGCGTTCATGCGGGTGCTCATCAACCGCCTGACCGAAGTGAACGCAAAGCTCGCGGCGTCGCGCTGACCGGCGCATTCCGAGCCCTGCCGACAGCCGGACATCGCACGGGGCGGTCGCCGCTCAACGAAGTTGCTGCACCTCGAGGGGCCCCAACGCCCGCCGGAGGCGCCGAGTGACGCGGCGCAGCGTGACTTTAGACACAGTATAACCAGCACGGATCGCGCACATCCAAATGAGCGATTGGACAACCGTCAGATGCGCCCTTATATTGTCGATGCGCAATGCAACAGATCAACTATATCAATGCATTATCCAGAAGTTAGCATGACGATGCGCGAGACGAAATTGGACCTGAATGTGCTGGCGGCAAGCGCCGAAACGCCCTCCGGGGTGCGCCAAAAGTGGCGCTTGGCGAAGCAACTTTGCCGCAACGCACCAAGCTGGACTGGGACGAAATGATGCTGGACTACACGGTAATCGAGAGACGCGCGCAGAAAATGCGCTCAGACGCTGCCTGGGCCATCGCCGGCTCAGTGCGCGACTGGACGATGAATTTGTTCCGGCTGGGCAAGGCCAAGGCCCAGGCGGCCGCTCAGGCACCGCTCCAGAGCCGCATCCAGTCTTCATGATTTTCCCCGCCGCGGCCACGTGCCGTGGCGGCCAATAACCCCTCCGCGCTGGCCTGCCCCGACTAGGTACCCTCCTCCTTCTCCCAGGCGGATCAGCAGTCCAGCGTGCGACGGGGCCCTTCCCCCGGGAATCCGCGGCAGGACGTGCGCGGCTAGAATCGGCCCAAGGAACGCAGCAAAAGGGGAGATCCCCTCTTGCGAATCCCCTGTCTCAGCGCGAGCGCCCGACAAGCCGGGCTCTTGCGGGGAGAGTTGAGAGGCCGATTCCAACCATGAACCTCGCACGCCTCCTGGCCCGCGCGGCCGGTGTCTTTCCCGACGCGCCCGCCGTGTCGCGCGGAACGCTCCGCTACGCGACTTACGCGCAACTCGCACGCCGTAGCGCCGAGTTGGCGGAAGCGCTGCGCACGCGGCTTGCCCTCGCACCCGGCGACCGCGTCGCCCTGTTCATGCACAACTGCCCCGAGTACGTCGAAATGCAGTGGGGTGCGTGGTGGGGCGGACTTGCGGCCGTACCCATCAATGCAAAGCTCCACCCGCGCGAAGTCCAGTACATCCTCGCGGACAGTGCGGCCCGAGTCTGCTTCGTCAGCCCGGATTTCGTGTCGGACCTGGCTCCGCTCGCCGAGTCGCTTCCCGCGCTCGCACGCCTGATCGAGGTGGGCTCGGCGGAGTACCGCACGCTCTTCGGCGGCGATCCGGCGCCGATTCGCGACGACCCGTCCACCGACCTCGCCTGGCTGTTCTATACGAGCGGTACCACCGGCCAGCCCAAGGGGGTCATGCTCACGCACCAGAACCTGATGGCGGCGACACTGTGCTATTTCGCCGACGTCGACACGATTGCGCCCGGCGACTCGATCATTCACGCGGCGCCGATGTCGCACGGATCGGGCATGTACGGGTTGCCGCACGTCGCGCAGGCTGCGCACCAGGTCATTCCGGAGAGCGGATCTTTCGAGCCGGACGAGATCTTTCGCCTCGCCGTCCATCACGGCGGCGCCGCGATGTTTGCGGCCCCGACGATGGTCAAGCGCATGGTGGACCACGCGCGCGCGGCCCATCCCGCCCTCGACGGGTTGAAAACCGTCATTTACGGTGGCGGCCCGATGTACGTCGCGGACATCCAGGACGCGCTCGCGGTGATGGGCCAGCGCTTCGCGCAGATCTACGGTCAAGGCGAAAGCCCGATGACCATCACCGCGCTCGGCAAGCACCACTTCGGCGCGACGTCGCATCCGCGCTACGCGCACCGCCTCGCCTCAGTCGGCATCGCGCAGTCGGCGGTCGAAGTCATCGTGGCGGGTCCCGACGATCGCCCCCTTCCGCCGGACACGACCGGCGAAGTGCTGGTTCGCGGAGATCCGGTGATGAAGGGATACTGGCGCAATCCCGAGGCCACCTCGACCGCCCTGGCGGGAGGTTGGCTCCACACCGGCGACATCGGAGCGATCGATCCGGACGGATTTCTCACGCTGCTGGATCGCTCGAAGGACATGATCATCAGCGGTGGCTCGAACATCTATCCGCGCGAGGTCGAGGAAGTGCTGCTCATGCATCCGGGCGTCACGGAGGTCTCCGTGGTTGGCCGCGTGCACGCCGAATGGGGCGAGGAAGTCGTTGCGTTCGTCGTCCGCACACCCGGCGCGGAAGTCGCCACTCCTGATCTCGACGCGCTCTGTCTCGAGCGCATCGCGCGGTTCAAGCGGCCGAAGCAGTACCGCTTTGTCGAACAACTGCCGAAGAACAACTACGGAAAAGTACTGAAGACCGAGCTTCGCGCGCTTCTCGCACGCGAAGCCGGTCGCTGACTAGCTATACTGTCAGCATGACCTATCCCATCGGCGGGATCCCATGAAAGCTTCCTATCTGCGCCTCTATGTGCACGAGAATCACAAGCACGGGAGCAAGCTTCTCTACGAGTGGCTCCTCGAGCAGGCCCGCGCGCTCGGTGTACCGGGCGGGTCTGCGTTCCGGGCAATCGCCGGCTATGGGCGGCATGGCGTGGTGCACGAGCAGCGGTTTTTCGAGCTGAGCGCCGACCTGTCGGTGGAAGTCGAGTTCGTCGTGACCGACGCGCAGGCAGAGTCGCTGCTGGAGTTGATGCGCAAGGAGAAGATCAAGGCGTTCTACGCGCGCATTCCCGCGGAATTCGGAACCACAGGCGACGAAAGTTAGGAATTGGCAGTGCCCGCTCCCCGCCTCTTTGAGCGTGGCCGCGCAACAGCCGGCGTGGTGTTCCAGAACCTGTGCAGCACGCGCAAGTGCGAGCCGCCGAACGCCCGAAGCCTCCGTGCTTCGGGCCGGACGCGGTGGACGCGTAGCGGACGGGGTGGTCCACGACTTTGATCGAAGCCCCAACCACCCCGCCGGCTTCGCCAGCACCCCTCCTTGGAAAGGAGGGGAGGTCTAAGGCCTTTTCCCCTCCTCGTCGAGGAGGGGAAAAATAGAAATCACCCGCGCAGGAGCCGAACCGTCTCCAGCCCGAGAATAGTCATTCCGAGCGATCCGAAGAGATGCAGCGCCGAGTGCGCGGCCATCCACCCGTATCGCCCGGAGTGCAGGAGCGACACGGACTCGGCGGAAAATGTGGAAAAGGTCGTCAGCGCGCCCAGGAACCCGGTGATCAGGAACAGCCGGACTTCCGGCGCAACGCCGGCGACGTTCTCGAGCTGGGCGATTGCGGCGCCGATCAGGTATCCGCCGAGCAGATTCGCGACCAGCGTGCCGAGCGGAAGATTCGGCGCGATGGCATTGAGCGCCGCGCCAAGACCCCAGCGCGCCCATGCGCCCAGTGCGGCCCCGACGCCGACGGCCGCGAAAGCGCTAAGCTGCATCGCGCTTGGGCTTGCCCCAGCGTTCCGCGGCAACGTCGTCCGAGCCACGCGCATCGACCCAGCGACTGCCCTGGGGCGTCTGTTCCTTCTTCCAGAATGGCGCGCGGGTCTTCAGGTAGTCCATCAGGAACTCGCACGCCGCGAACGCATCGCCGCGATGCTCGCCCACCACGACGACCAGCACGATCTGGTCGAGGGGCTTGAGCTCCCCCACCCGGTGGATCACCGTGACATCGATGATGCGCCAGCGGGAGCGCGCCTCGCCGACGATCTCCTCAAGTGCCTTTTCCGTCATTCCCGGATAGTGCTCGAGCGTCAGGGTCGCGACAGCGCTGCCATCGTTGACGTCGCGAACGGTGCCGATGAAGCTTGCCACCGCGCCCACCTTGGGATTGGTCGCGCGCAGTGCGGCAATCTCCCGTGCGATGTCGAAGTCCTCGGTCTGGACGCGAACCGCCATTTCAGCCTCCGGTCACCGGCGGAAAGAAGGCAACCTCGTCACCTGCGCGGACCGGCGCGCCCGGCTCGGCCACTTCCTGGTTGACCGCAACGCGCAGCGCGGCACCTGGTCCAAGCGCGCTCTGCCAGTTCGCACCGCGCGCCATCAGGTGCGCCCGCAGCGCCGCAACGGTGGTGACCGCACTCGGCAAGGAAAGCTCCTCGGACCCTTTGCCGAGGTCCTCACGCAGCTTCGCGAAGTAGAGCACCTTGATCATGCGACTATCCGAGGAGCTCCGAAAGCGGGATGTAGCGGACTATGTCGCCCCGCGCAATCGGATGGCGTTCGGGATTGTCGACCAGACCGTCGGCAAATACCGCGGAGGTCAGCACCGCCGAACCCTGGTTCGGAAAAAGCTCCAATCCCCCCTCACCGTTCAATTTTACCCGCAGGTACTCGCGGCGCACGTCCGGCTTTGGCCAATCGAAGTCGGCCCGCACGGGAAACGCGAGCGGTTCGATCGCCGTGACACCCTGGCGGCGCAGGATGAATGGCCGCACGAACACGACCGCGGTGACGAAGAGTGAGACCGGATTGCCGGGCAGGCCGATGAATGCCGCGCGACCGACTTTGCCGAACGCGAGCGGCTTGCCCGGCTTCACCGCGATCCGCCACATGTCGATCTCGCCTTCGGCCTCGACCGCGGACTTCACGTAGTCCTCCTCGCCGACCGACATCCCGCCGCTGGTCACGATGAGGTCGCTCTTCCCCGCCGCGCGGCGAAATGCCGCGCGCGTTGCCTCGAGCGAGTCGGGAACGATGCCCAGATCGTCCACCTCGCACCCGAGCCGCTGCAGCAGTCCCCGGATCGTGAACCGGTTGGAGTTGTAGATCGCGCCCACGGGCAGCTTCTCCCCGGGCATCACGAGCTCGTTACCCGTAAAGAACACCGCGACCCGCAGGCGCCGGTAAACCGGGAGCGTCGCCAGTCCCACGGACGCGGCGAGACCGCACGCCTGGGGCGTCAACCTTGCACCGCGCTCTAGAATGCGGCTCTTCGCCCGAATGTCCTCGCCGGATTTGCGGATCCACTCGCCCTGCTTCGGCTTGTGCCGCACCACGACATCCTCGCCCTCGACCGTGCAGACCTCCTGGATCACGACCGCATCGGCGCCGGGCGGAATCGGCGCGCCGGTAAAGATGCGCGCTACCGTGCCC